>JAGQPD010000790.1 GCA_020426865.1 Planctomycetales bacterium | reverse complement strand
CCTGTGACAACAGTTGATCGATCAACTGGCACCCTAATTCCCACGACGCGCGCGTGGGCACCTCCTCGGGATTCATCACGTACATGTTTCGCCCCGTCGGCAACGCCCCAGGATTTCGGTCGGGACTGTTCCCCGGTCCCGGTTCGACGAATTTACCATCGAGCGCCGTCAGCAGACCCTGCATTTCCTGATCGGCCTGTTGGAGACCTTCGCTCAACTGCTGTGCTGTGACCAGTTGTCGTTGGAGTGCATCGATTCCCGCCACTTGCGCATTCACCTCGTTCGAAGCGGCAAGAGCGTCGGTCGGGGACAGCCCGCCGCGAACGACTAAATCCACGATCTTCTCGCCGATGCGACGCAGGTACTTTTCCCGATCGCCCGCTGTCACTGCTTCGCCAGGTGGCACGTCGACAGCGTCTCCGAGCGCGCGAATAAACGCTTTGCCCAAACACGTCGTGACATAGGGCACCAGCAAATTCTCCGGAGGAGGTTGGCCGAATACATGCAGACTGATGGGTGTCGTTTCATTGTGAATATCGTGGAGGTAGGAAAGGACCTGTTCGATTTCGGTCGGCTCTAATTGTCGCCCGGCCAAAGTGGGCAATTGGAGATCCTGATCCAGATGTTGACGAACCACCTGCTCTGTGATGGACTGACGAAACTTTTCCTTGAGGGCCCCATCCTCGAGTATGACCCAGTGATCAATGTCGTTGTGGAGATTCTCCAGTTCATCCGACAACTCGGCGTTCACGGCAGGTGGCGTGAGGTGGTCGATCAATACCGCATAGGCGCGACGCCGCACCGGTGATGATTCGCCCAAATTGTTGAGAATCCACGGATTGATATTGGGCATGCGTCCCAACACGATATCGGGCCAGTCGTGGTCCGATAGTCCCGTGGACCTTCCCGGCAACATGAATTCGCTGCCATGGGTCCCGAAGTGAATCATCGTGTTGGCCCGAAATTCCTCCTGTAACCACCAATACGTCGCTAAGTAATTATGCGGCGGCGGAACCAGCTTGTCGTGTACCAGTGTCGTATCATGCGCTTCACCACGGAGAGGCTGTGGCAGGAGAACAACGTTCCCCAAATCAATCCGGGGGATGACGAGGAATGACGCGCCCTTGGCGTTGTGCCACACTAAAAACTTGCCTGGGGGCGGCCCCCACTTGTCAATCACTTGTCGGCGCAGTTCTTCCGGCACGTATTGTTGAAACCAATGCTCATAGGTCGCCAACGGGATCAAGACCGACTGACCGCTCCGGACCAATCGTTCGAGTTCTCCCGGTGCCCAGACCCCAATCTGCCGCCCGTGATCCATCATCGACGCCAACAGTTCGTCTTCATCTTGTGGCACGGGCTCAACCAGATACCCCGCCTGCTGCATTCGCTTTAGCACGGCCACCAAGCTACGCGGCCCATTCAGGAACATACCTGTGGCACTTCCCCGCATCAACTCGGCTTTGCCCATTTCGCGATCGTAGTAAATAATCGCCACCTTCTTTTCCTCTCGAGGCAGCGTTGCCAGGCGGACCCATGCCATCGCGCGGTCCACTAGATGCGCAATACGTTCCGGAATTGGCGAGAAGGCTTCGCTGCTCCCCCCGCCAAGTGTTGTACCGGCACCAATTTGCGGCTCAATGCCGCCCAGCAATTCTTGGCCGACTATTTGGAATGCCATTTCGCTGGCGGCGAGGCCCTCGCTCCCGACCCGCCACTGGTCGATCGATTGTTGACGAAAGAACAGCGAATGCACATGGGGGACTCCCAACTCGATCCGAGACTCGAGCGTGTCCCCGCTATGACATGTGTGTACCACGATTTTCGGATTCAACGTCCGCAACAAGCCGGGGGATTCGTCCCCCGTATCGATTACGGCGACGGCTAAGACTCCCCGCTCTTCAAACTCCCGAATGAGTGCCATCACCACCTGCGGTTGCTGGAACATGGCATGGGTGGCATGCACCGCAATCGCCACTCGTACATCCAAATCGATCTGCTGGGCCTGCGGCCGCGTACCTGCCCATGAAAGAAACGCTGCTACGGTGTCGAAGGGGAGGGCATGATCGGGATGGTAGAGCCCTCTCGCGGGCAGATCGGTCTCGGGTGGCAGGACCGGACCGTCGCCTCCCAACAACACGGCGCGGATGTAAAGCAACAGTCGTCGCAGGTTCTCCGGCGAATTGCCGTAGTACGACGACAGCTTGTCATCATGCTCAATGCGTCCCGCCTGGGCCAAATCCGGAAGAAGACGTTCTAACATCCCGGAAAACGAATAGATGCGGACGTTCGCGTTTTGCCTGGTTACGGTTGTCACAAAGTCGCGATATTGGTCGCGATGGTCGTCGCGCACGTGTTGGACGAACACCGCCGCATAAGGTACCGACGGCACCGCGCCCTCGAGAATCTGCTCGTCACGGATGTAGTCAACCTCTACTCCCGCCTCCCCTGCGAACCGTCGGATGACGTCGAACATGCCGCCGTGTAAACCGACGAAGGCGACACGGCATACGTTCGCGGACTGCTTGCGAGGCAAAACCTCGGCATCCCGATCACGCGCGTCTTGCCCACTAATGGCCGTGGTCACGGTAACCACTAGGGCTACTAGCGTGCCGCCGATGTGAGCCATGCGCTTCGGGGCGACGTCCATCAATAGGCCCCCGGGAAGTCCGCATTGGCCCGGGTGCCCAGTGCCTGCATGGTTTGTTCGTCAATCGCGTCGGCAATAAAGTGGGTTGACCCATCCGCGAAAACGAGGACCGCTCCCCCCGGATGTGCACTCCGCGCGGCGAAATTCGTGCAGCCGTTGCTGGGAGCCTTGCAATCAATGCGCGAGTCATTCGGTGCTCGTGACGTGCTAAACATATTCAGGTGCGGTTGCCCCCCAATCCACGTGGTGGCCCGATCGGCGGTATTGGGAACGTTGCCCTGACATCCATCAATATCATCGGCATTGGCGTTTTTGGTGAAGATGTAATTGTCCTCAAGCGTGTCGGGGTCCAAATCCCCTTTTAAGGTCTCGCCAATTGCAATCGTGTGTGACGTGCCGTCTTTGATCTGTGATATTTTGAATTGCGTCCCATGGCCAAACATACCACTGCATTCACGAAAGCGACAGTTGCAAACAATCCCCTGATTCCCCATGTAGTTGCTCGGGGCCCAAAACATGGTTCCCGCCTCATCGCGAGGCGTCCCGGCAACAATATGCGCCGACACCCCATCGCTGGGACAAATAAATGTCGGGATCACATTCCTCCCAATCGGTACTAACTTGGGATTCACGTGCGCATTGACCGTGGGATCGATGTCGTTGGGGTCAATCAGCGCTGCCAAACTTACCTCTTCGAGGTAGGGCAAACAAAGCGCTAACCAACTTAGTTGATGCCGGTATGTCGGTCCGTCATTCCCCGTTTCCGAATGTGCCGGCGGATAGACCCCTCGCGCATCATGATAAAGCGTGATCGCGATGCCGAGTTGCCGTGAATTATTGATGCACGCCGTTCGCCGCCCCGCTTCGCGTGCCGCATTGACGGCCGGCAGCAATAGCGAAACAAGCAGACCAATGATGGCAATCACCACCAGCAACTCCACCAGCGTGAATCCGCGATGCGATCGAAACTTGCTTGTCACCGTTCTCTCCTCATTTCTTCCACCCGTGATCCTCTCCGAGCCAATGAGGACAGCCGCACGGCACCGAACCGAACCGCGGTCGGCATTCCAACATAGCACCCTACTGTCCCGTCATCTGCTGGCGCAGGTTTTCAGCGCACTGGTCGTCGCAGACGACAAATCGCGACGGGCCCATCGTGACAAATTGCGTGTCCGATACGTTCTCTACCACCTTGCCACAGGCCTCACATTTGAATGTTCTGCCAATCGGACTCCCAACGGCTGGCTGGGGATACGGCGAATGCCAGCAGCCCGTGAACATTAACAAGCACGCAGTGACGGCGAGCAACTTCACCAGTCGCTGGTAAGAAAACGTCGACGAATTTCCTGGTCGGCATTCCATAACAATCGGCCCGGCTAATCAATTGCCAAATTTGCACCGATCCATCCGCGTGGTGGCGAGGTGCGCAACTTCCGAACAGCAGTTAGCAACTGATATGCCACAATCGCAAACGAGAAACGCCTCTCCTCAACACCGCTGTGCTGGTTCACGAAGATCGAGCAGGAAATTGCGGCTGGCACCGGCATATCGCTTTGGAAAAAGGCACTACCTCCCGCGGATTCGCTAGGATGGACGCGAGACTTAAGCGAAGATGGTGTCGCAAATTTCGACACGTTGCGAGTTTTTTTAAGCACGTTCGTTCGTCGATTGAGGATCGGTTGCGGTCGTGTTACCTTCCGGCGAGCTGTGTTAGTGGGTGCTCCCGCATGGCCAACGGCATCGGCACCATCGCGGCGCGCCGCTGCGATTCAAAGATCGCCATGATCATCTCGACAATCGCCCGACCGTCCTCGGCGGAGCTACGCGTAGGGCGTCCTTGCTCAACGGAATCTAAGAGGTCGACAATCCCAGCCATATGCCCCGCCTCGTAGGTGCCTTCGCCCAGCGGCTCCGGTTGGCCAATCCCTGCGGACGTAATGACTTCCCAGTTCTTTCCCGATCGACCGGGCGACCAACTACCGTCTCGCAAAATATGCGCCTTGGTCAAATAGCCGCTCTCCATTTCAATCAGTCCCGCCGACCCCATCACTTGAATGGCAAAACGCGACGGACTTGCCGCCATGTTCCGCCGCGAGGAAAAGTACCCGTCGATTCCACGATCGAACGCAAAACGTGCCTCAATACGATCACCTGCGAGCGGCCCCAGTCCTTCCGCGCCATCGACGACATCGCCTGCTGTGATCACCCGCCCTGCCTCTGTCACCGTGGCAGAACAATGTCGCGGTTCTCCGCCGGCCAACGAACGCATCAAACCAAACAGGTGCGAACCCAAAACCCACAGATCTTCCGCGCCCCCACGATGATCTTCCTTGCCGCGGGCGCGCAATTCCAAGACTTCTCCGATAACACCGTCGGCGATCAGCGATTGAACGCGACTTAGCACAGGCGAATATTGGCTGATGTGAGCCAGGGCTAATTTCAGATTGCGTTGCTGGAAGGCAGTGACGACTTCATCGCATTCGACCATCGTGCGACAGAATGGCTTTTCCATGTAAACGTGGCATCCGGCACGCGCTGACTCCATAAGCATTGCATGGTGTTGGTCGATCCAGCGGGGACAAATGGCCACCAAGTCGAGCTCTTCTTTGGCAAACATCTCGTGATAGTCGGCGTATTCCCGGGCGGCGCCGGTCCGTTGGCGTGCAGCGCGTCGCCCTCCCTCATCGGCGTCCGCGACGGCAAGCACCTCCAACTGTTTCATCTTCGCTACCGCGACATCGACGCCGTGACCATAATCGCCGCGCCCCGTGCTGCCGATGATCCCCGCCCGCAGCCGTTTGGTTGTCTCGCCCTTCGCCCGTCGCGGCGAAACGATCGACGCCCCCAACAGCGCCGTCGTGGTGGCGGTATGGACCAGAAAATCGCGACGGTTAGGAACGCTTGTCACGCGAACATCTCCGTGGAACTTAAGAAATACGGGAAACATCTGCCGCACAAAAAATTATGGCGGATCACGCCACGCGATTCGACTCCCCTACGTGTTCTCGTGCTTTTTCCCGAACCTAGTGTTTTGTCAAACCTAAGCATTGGGGTTGGCTGAATCAGCCGCCACGCGTTAGCGTCCGGTTCTTGCAGGGGTAACGTCCGGCGGCTGATCGCGAAATTAGGGTTTGACGATGCCCTAGCGCTTACGACCAAAAGTTGGGGAGCGATCATGGCCAGCGGTTTCGATGTGCAAGGTCGAATCCATCTTGCCGTGATCGGGCGAGGCCGATCCTCGTCGCGACGGAGTGATGTCGGACAGCCCAAGAACGTCGCTCCGCCCTCCCCCTTTTTATCCACCTCAAACGAGCGGGAACGACCATTTCGCGGCGATTCTGTCACAGCCAAGGGGATGTGCGACGGGTCTAACACTGTCCCAGCCTCCCCTGCCGACAGGCACTCCTTCGCAAGCTGCCCGAGATTTGCTGCAGGATCGGCCGCAATCGATGAACACCTTGTCGTGCTACTTGACGTCTTTTCTCGAAGGTTGGACACGCGTACGGCACGGAAATCGCTAGACTCGTACACGCACACGGCGCCGCTGCCGCTGGCTCCGGATTGTGTCGTCGTCGCCCTCTCCCGGGGCAATTCGCCTGGCGTTCCTTCGCAGCACGGAGGAGACCATGTCGCACGCTCGTCACTTGCTTGTTGGAGTGATTCTGATCGCAGTTGGCGGTTTCCCGGCAGCTTGCTCCGCCGCCGACAATAATTGGACGGGGGCCGTCGATGACTCGTGGCAGAACGCTGCGAATTGGGACCGAGGAGTCGTCCCTACTGACGGCCACGTGGTCTACATCCACGATGCCCCTACCACGGTGATGCTGAATGCCAACACCTGGCCGATCGACGGTCTGCACATTGAGGACGGCTCCAAGCTCGATACCCACCGCTACCTTCTGCTGGTCGACGAGGGCCTCGCCACGACGACCGTGACGGGGGTGGGCTCGCAATTGATACTACGTCCTTTGCAGAACGACGCAACTGGTCGATCGTTTGACACCGACGCGCTCAATGTGGAAAGCGGTGGTGTCGTGATGTTAGAGACGGGATTGATCGATGGGCATCAACTCGGCCCAATCGTGAATATTGACGTGACCGCACACATTCGAGCGGGAGGCTCCATCACCGGCGTTGGACATTTGCGTTTCGGCACCTCATCGACGGCGGCAGGTACACAAGTCTTGGAGAACTCAGGAACCTTCACGGCCGAGAATTATGCTCCCGGCACGATCCTCGAAGCGCTCGGTGGCGGCGCGCTCGATTTGGACGGCGATAACGAAATCGGCGTGATCGATGTTTCCGGCGGTCTGACGATTCGCGGGCCGCTGACAGATGCCTTCAGTGGCACGATCCTCCTACATCGCGACCTGACCTTCGAACAACCATGGTCCATCTTTAATGGCGACATCAACGTGCTGAGCAACGCTTACATTTCCGGATCAGCGCTGACCGCCGAGGGCCTGTTGGCGACGATTCAGCCGGCAGCCAACGGACATTTTGCCAGTGACTTCACCATGCAATCCGGGCGGATTGATGTCAATGGAGTCGTCACGTTTCATCGAAATACGATCCTCCAATCCGCCGCTTCGCTCGACTTGAACGGCGCGACGGGAATGGTTGTCGGCCCGGAATACGACGACCTATCCACGACGACCACCACCATCCACCAACACATCCTCAATCTCGACTCCGACGACGGCGACATCGACCTGCAGATCACGCCGCGCGGACGTCTCGTGTTGCAGGTCGACCAACTCGACGATGCCACCACCAACGACTTCGACGGAGACCTAACGATCCGCAGTGGCGCGGCCCTCGAAGTCCATCTTCCCACCGGCAACGCCTGGAGGGTCGACGGGTCTCTCGAATTCTTCCGCAACTACAG
>JAGQPD010000789.1 GCA_020426865.1 Planctomycetales bacterium | reverse complement strand
TCCTTCCTCTAGCGGTGCGACGACGGAAATCAGCGAATCAACGCGAACTGCTCCCCTTGCCATCAGCGACAGGCACTCGGGATACTCGCCATTGCAGCCGCAGGTGCCGATCAGTGAGAGCTCGCGAGTCACCACGGATTGCAGCGGTATCTCGATCTTGGGTGTCACGTTGCCGACCAGCACGACTGCCCCTACTTTGCGAACCGATTCAATCGCCACGCGCACCGGCTCGGTGGCGCCTACCGCCTCGAAGGCGACATCCGCACCGCGGCCATCGGTCTGGTCACGTACGGCGGCAATGACGTCGGTGCGTGATGAGTTGAGCGTCACATCGGCACCGGCCGCCGCTGCGCATTCCAGACGCGTGTCATCCAAATCGACAGCGATGACCCGCCCTGCCCCGCCGGCACGCGCCGCCTGCACACAAAGCTGACCAATCATTCCCGCACCAACAACCACCACAGTATCACTCAACCGAAGCGGCGAGCGATTGACGGCATGCACGGCTACTGATACAGGCTCGACCATCGCTGCCTGCTGAAAGCTCAATTCGTCAGGAATCCGATAGACGATGTGGTTGGGGACCAATACAAAATCGGCAAAAGCGCCATCGCGACGATATTCGCCGCAACTGACTCCAAGCACTCGCCGATCATCGCATAAATTCGCCTGGCCGCGGCGCGAAAACCAACTAGTAGGATTGGAAATCATGGAATCGAACGTCACTCGGTCCCCTACCGCAAACTGCCGCACCTCCGCGCCAACCTCGGCAACCACGCCGGAGGCCTCGTGCCCCATCACGATCGGGGGAATGCGTCGACCGCTGCTGCCGTCGTAGCCATGCACGTCACTGCCGCATATCCCGCATGCCTTGACCTCCACCAACACATCGTGCGGGCCACATCGTGGTCGGGGTACCTGCTGTAGCTCGAATTTGCGTAAGTCCGTTAACACCAATGCCTTCATAGGTTCACTTTCTCGTCGTTGGTCGGGTGTCGGCTCGCTGCGTTTGGCTAGGCCTGTTTGCGTCGCAATGCGTGCGACCCTACCCTGGCGCCATCGGTAGGATCGTCGCCAACAGGCAGGTCATGAGCATCGCCACGGTGCCGAGGATTACCAACAGCGGCGTCCAAGTTCTGAGCGTTTCTTGTTCAGTCAGGCCGCCCATTTTGGAGAAGATCCAAAAGCCACTGTCGTTCATCCAGGACCCCACCAGCGAACCGCCGCCAATGGCCGTGGCAAGATAGACCGGATGAAATGAAAGTGTCGTCACGTCCCCCAACATCGCCTTCATCATACCCGCCGTTACCAGCATCGCCGCCGTGCTCGACCCTTGAGCAAACTTGATCAGCGAGGAGACGACAAAGGCCAACCAGAGAAATCCGAGCCCCGATGCCTGTTGATCCTGCGAGAATATCTCCTTGATGGCGTCGGCCAGGTGTGCCTCCTTCAACATCCCACCGAAGGCACCACCGGCAGCGGTAATCAACACAATAATGCCACCGCTCATCAGCGCCTGTTCGACCGATCGCGACATTTGTGCCAACGTCGGTGAGCGTTGGATCTGTAACGTAAGTAAGGAGATTGCAAGTGCCAACAACAGCGCCAGATTGGGGTTGCCGATGAGCTGAGAATAGGGGACGAGCGTCTCCCAAAAGCTGCCTGGTCCGGCCCATTTGGCCATCGTCTCGGCGACCGTGTTGGCGGTGATCATGGCGACGGGCAACAGGATCGGTGCCCACGAAAGATAGAGATTCGGCAACTGGTGATCTTCCAGCGGTGTCGGCACGTCCTCCTCGTCCTGCAGCTTGCGCATGACAATCGGATTTCGACGATCAACCCAGCCGGCAAACCACAAACCTGCCAGAGCCGCCGGGGCGCCAACGACGATTCCGATCAGGATCATCACGCCGATATCGACATCCAATTCGCCGGCCACCGCCAGGGGACCAGGGGTCGGGGGCACCAAAGCATGGGCCGTGGCCGCCGTGGCAATCGCCCCCAAATACAACACGTAATTCTTGTTCGTGCGGCGATACATCGACCGGGCAAGCGGAACCAGCAGGTAAAACACGGTGTCGAAGAATACCGGAATGGCCAGCGTGAAACCACTGGCCGCCAATGCCGTCGCACTACGCTTTTCGCCGAGCGTCGTGAGGAAGGCGCGCACAATTCGATCCGCCGCACCGCTGTCCATCATCGCCTTGCCAATGACGGCCGCCAACGCAATCACAATCCCGATCTTGCCCGCCGTTTCGCCAAACGAGCCAGCGACCCGAGTCACCTTGTCGCCGACAGCTCCCGGCGACATGAAACTGACGATCAAGGCCGCCGTGATCAATGCAATGAACGCGTTGACTCGCAACAATACAATCGCACCGACCACCGTCGCAATTCCAATCGCCAATACTAATAACGGATACAAACCCACCGGCTCCCCGGCACTCGATTCGGTGGCTCCGGCAGCCATGGTGAGAATACTTTCGACGGGCAGCTCTCCCATACCTTGCTCTTTCTATTTGCAGCCACATTCCGTTGCGGCAATTTTCGTGGTATCGTGCCCTGCACGTCCAGGGTTTTGCTCGATCTTGATCGTAAGCGAACCGTACTCGTCTAGCAAGGAAGCCCTGCGACAAACCCTACGATCGACGTTGCCGCATCTGTCCCCCAACCACGCTCATTGGAATCACAAGTTTCCGGGAAGCCAGCCGCCATGCTCCTCTATCGCACCGCCCAGGGTCCCCTCGTTCAACATGCCCATCATGTCTACCGCGTCCCAGAACATTCCTGGTTGGATTTGGTCAATAATGATCAACTGCCCGACTATCTATCGCAACTGGTAGCGAACGAAAGTCCGTGCGATAACCTGGCGGATGAACTGGCCCGCCCCTTGATCCCCATGGATCACGAACAAGAGATTTGGGCGGCCGGCGTGACCTACTACCGCAGCCGTACGGCACGGATGGAGGAATCTCACGAAGCCGGCGGCGGCAGCTTTTACGATCGTGTCTACAACGCTGCCAGACCCGAACTCTTTTTCAAAGCAACCTATTATCGCAGCGTCGGCCCCGGCGATTCGATGCACCTGCGCAGTGATTCGAAATGGATTGTTCCCGAACCAGAATTGACGCTGGTCGTCACTCGAACTGGCACGATCGTCGGCTATACGATCGGCAACGACCTGAGCTGCCGGGACATCGAAGGTGAAAACCCACTCTACTTACCACAGGCAAAAACCTTTCGGCGGTGCGCTTCGGTCGGACCTGCCATCTACGTTACCAACGCACCCCTGCCACCCGATACCCAAATCCGCTTGACGATCCCGCGAAACAACCTCCCCATCGTCGAAGACAGCACCCGTCTGGACCAAATGAAACGATCCCCTGCCGAATTGGTCAACTACCTGTTCCGCGAAAATGCCCATCGTCACGGATGCCTCCTGATGACAGGAACAGGCATCATTCCCGCGGACGATTTCTGCCTGCAAGACAACGATATCGTGGAAATCGAAATCGACAATATTGGCACCCTCCGGAACACCATGACTCCCTAGCCAGGTTCATCCCCCCCAGTACGAACCTCCCTACCGCCGATCCACCGGGAACTCCTGGCAAATTCCAGCAGTTTTGAGGATTTGCAATTTCTGAAACTGAAAAAACCAGTTATGATGCAGGGCGCCACTTGGTTGGCCTACCGTTGGTTCGAGCAAGGAGGTTACAAGCTGTGACAGGAATGTTTGGCCGAAGCTACTCGATGCATGGCCCGCAGTCCGCGGGCCAAGGAGGAATCGGCACCATGAAAAACCACACCGTCGGTCGTCCGCTCGAGTTGTTGCTGGTGGAAGACAGCCTGACCCACGCCCAATTGACGATGGGGGCGCTGCGAAACGGCAAAGTCAAACACCGCATGACGCTTCTCCGTGATGGTGAGGAAGCACTCGAATTCCTCTGCCAAGAAAGGAAGTATGTCCATGCCCCTCAGCCCGACCTGGTTCTCCTCGATCTGCGCCTGCCAGGACTCGACGGTTTGGACGTGCTCAAACGTATGCGCCAGATCGAACGACTACGCAACACACCTGTCGTTATCATGACCGCTTCCGAAGATGAAGAAGACCGCTTGCGGTGCCAGTCGCTGAATGTGCAAAGCTATATCGTCAAACCTGTCGACCTCCACAAGTTTCTCGGGATCGTCGCCGAACTCAAACGCTACTGGCACGCCGACGTGATTCTGCCCGAATGCTAGCATTGACCTCGGCAAACTGGGCAGTTCAGACAGAGACTACCGGTAACGTTTTTTATCCGGACTAGGAAAACTCTAACGCCACGGTCCGATCGTGCCGATTCTTCTTCGGCGGAGGAATTCTGGTCGGGAACCGGTACGAGTTGAGGTCCGTTATGCGATTAGTCCCATCGATTGTGCTCGTTGCGTCCACGTCGTTCGGCTTGGCGATGCCTGCCATCGGCCAGATGATCGCCAAGACTGTAGGGGACGGTGTCGTCAGTGCCGATGCAGGCGTAGCGACCGCTGCAAGCCCACAACCGCAGTCGACGGGGCGGGCCAGGCACGGACATTATCGCAACGGGCGGTACATCGGCTACGTTCCCAAGCACGAAAAGCAGCAACCGACGACGAGGTCGATGGTTCGTTCCATGCCACATGCGCGCACGGGAACGCCGGCGGACAAAACGACCAGCCCGGGTGTCAACCCGAACGCATTGCTTAGCAACAATGCAACGTTACCGAGCGCGGCAACGGCAAGGCAAGTACAGTACACGACAGCTGGCGAGGCGACGGTACCAACGGAGGGCATGATCGTTAGCGAGACTCCGATAACGGAAGGGATGCCGATCCAGCAAATGCCATATGTCGAGAACGGGATCGTGGGCGGAGGCGAAGTGATCTACGACGAGGGTTCCTATTGTAGCGGCCCCATTTTAGATTCGGGCTGGCCGATGCTGGAGCTATGGGGACGTGTCGAGTTATTGTCTTGGTGGACACAGGAAATGGGGACCCCCATTTTAGTGACAACGAGTAGTGATGGAACTGCGCGAGACGCGGCTGGGGTCCTGGGCGAATCGACGACATCGACCTTATTCGGTGGCGTTCCGCTCAACGGTGACTCTAGGACGGGCGGTCGATTCACATTGGGTGCGTGGCTGGATCCATCGCACTTTAGTTCGCTGGAGTTCAGCTACCTGACGTTAGCCGAAGAACGGGCGACATTCAGTGGAAGCGATACGGACTTTAACATTCTGGCTCGTCCCTTCTTTAATACACAAGACATTGCTGAAGACGCTCGCCTGATTGTCTTTCCCAGCGTCGTCGACGGATCGCTGGACGTTACCGTGGCGACGAGTTTTCGCATGGGAGAGATTGCATATCGGCGAGGGTTGATGCAGTCCGGGGCCAGTCGCTTGCAGATGAGCGTTGGGTATCGTTATGCAAATTTAGACGACCTGATTCGCGTCGAGGAGAACACAACGTCGTTGGAGGCACCGACGACGGGAACGACGATTTCGTTATTTGACGAGTTTCACACCGAGAATTCTTTTCATGGCGGCCAGGTGGGATTGTTTCTGGTAACGGACCCGATGGCCCGTTGGTCGATGGACTTGAAGGCGAAATTTGCCATGGGAAGTACCCAAAACCAGGCGATCATCTCTGGCCAGCGAACCTCGACGACGGCACAAGGGGTGAGTAGCACAACGACCGGTGGATTACTCGCGCAGGCATCGAACATCGGAGCGTTTGAGAACAACGAGTTCTCGAGTGTGATTGAAGTCGGGGTGGGCGTGCGACGCCGAATCAGTTGTCGTCTTTCCACAACCTTCGGTTACGACTTTGTGCATATGAGCGACGTGGTGCGAGCTGGCAACATCATTGACCGTCAAATCAACACGTCACAGATTCCGCCAAGCGAGTTGACGGGAACGGCTCGTCCGGCGTTCAACTTCGACATTGGCGGCTTTTGGGCTCAGGGCCTACGCTGGGGGCTTGAATACAATTACTAGCGCCTGATGTCCGTCCTGGTCTACACCCACCAGTCCGTGTCGTCGGCAAACGCCGCTTCTGTGGCACTTGTGGCGACAATCGAACCGACGGCCGGTACATTCGTGCTTTCGGTCACATTGGTCAGATTAACGGTCACTGTTTCGACAGCCTGAACACCTGATGTGTCGGTGACACTGACCGTGAACGTAAAGCTAGGGGTCGTTTCGAAGTCGAGCAACGATGTGTCTTCGACGACCAGTTCGCCGGTTAGCCGGTTGATCGAGAACGGT
>JAGQPD010000788.1 GCA_020426865.1 Planctomycetales bacterium | reverse complement strand
GGCTGTCTTTCGCAAACACGCTAGCCTCAGGACGCATCACTCGGATAATGTCATCCATGCCGAAACCGTCACTTATCGCAATATCGCCCAATTCAGACGCGTAGTATTCCTGAATACCAGTACGCAATGCGCGCGCCTGAGTTACAAGATAACCCTCAGACGTTAACTTTACCTTGCCGATATTTGCGCGGTCATTAAATTTCATGTGCATATTGTTTCATGTGTTACGAATAATGGCAAATCAGGCGGTTTCATTCTTTTCCTCTTTGGCGGATGTTGGCGCTACTTTCGTTTATATATCAAGTTCCCGTCATCGCGCGGGCTTCTGCCCAGTCGGTATCAAGCACATGCCCACTGCCCGTCGTCAGTCGTGTCCACCCAAGAACCACGTACTGGCTGCCACCTGAACCAGCGACGACCGGGACAGCGTTGCGAACGAAATGGCCATGAACATAAGTTCCGGTTGACGGCATTGCTGTTGAAGCCGTCAGACATATATTCTGGATTTCTCCGAAGGTAGCCGACGCAGGATCGCAATCCGCGATGATGACTGCCGCGCCGTACCGTTCCGGTCTGGATATATCTCCGATACCCGCATTGTTTGCGTCGTAACCGGACGCAACGGGATCACAAACAATCTTGTTGTTGTCCCAGCGAACCCGATCCAGAGTTGTACCCTTGAATACAGTTCCGACATTCTTGAATGTGTTGTTTGACGCCGCACCGCGAACCGCCTCAAGCCAGATGCCGAAGAAGTCACCGTACCCAACGCCCCACTTTCCATTCGCCGCCCGTGCGGTGGCTACATGGAACGGATCGCCATCAATCGTATTGTTGTCGATGTGCAGCATTCCAACCGCTGACGCCACGATGCCGCCCTCAGAAACATTCGTGATGATGTTTTCGGAGATACTCACATTGCTGTACTCGACGGGTACCGAGTAATCCCCATTGAGATAAATTCCGCGCTCACCCCCGGACAGAATGTTTCCACTGATCCTGCTGTCTCGAATACCCCCATCAACGACCAGAAGGTGGTTTATCAGATGTGCAGACGTGATAGCGGGATCAACCGGACCGGATCGACCATACCGAGAACCAAACCCATAGTCCGAATAATTGGCTGTCGGCTCAATGGTTCTGGTACATTGGTTGCCGGATATGTTGATCCACCACGATCCGGGATTTACGCCGCTCGCCGCGTCAATATCGTTGGTATACAGGTAATCCCACGGCTCCAATACCCCGCCAGAGCCATCGGAATCACCTACGTAGTACCCGCCTGCTGTGTCCGTCAAGTCGAAATTGCGCAGGTAGATATAGTGACCAAGCGCGCCGGAACTTGTAGAAAATGCAGAGCCAGCGATCACGTCGCTTATCACGTTGTCGGTTATCGAAATATTGATGGGTGCCGTATTCCCTTCCGTTCCCGATCCCGTTGACGCGCCGACAATGATACCGCGCGCAATGGGTCTGGTTATCACGTTGTCGGCAATGACGGTTTTCTTAGCACCTAGAACGGCTATGCCCTGGCTATCCACAAGGTTGTTGCCGGTGACAACTGCGGAGTTCATGACCGGGGCCGCGCGATCATCCTTACTGTGGATGGCGATACTGTCGTCGTTCACGTCGCGGAAATAGTTTCCCGTAACAATCGTATGGTCAATGTCTGTCAGCCTGCACCCGTCAGCCGTGGTGCGGATGAATTCGTTGTTTTCAACTGTGGCTGAATAAGCCCCGCTGACCGCCAGAGCCATGTAGCGGGTGTTTTCAAACCTGCACCCGGTGGCGGTGAACCTGTTGGTCTTGGTCAGAATCAGGGCGATCAGTTGCGACTTGTTGCCTGTGCCCCAATCGCCGCCATCACCCCAATCGGCCATGACGCAAATGTTTCGGAGGTCAACATCTGCATCGACTGCAACGCCGCCGGTCGAAAAAAAGTCCCGGCGTCCTGAGTTCTCGTTATCCTTATAGTAGATTATTGATTTACCCTTGCCGTCCCCGACAAAAGTAATATCGCCAGACACCCGCAGCCGATCTGACACGTCGGCTGTGTCGTAGCTGTACGAATAGGTGCCTTCAGGGAAGTACAGGAGGCTTTTCCCTACTGACACCAGCCAATCCATCGCCTGACGGGTCGCAACGGAGCAGTTTGTGCTGTTGTCCCCGACCGCCCCCCAATGCAACGGCGTTGCCACGCCAGCCGGAGACCAATTGGCTCCGTCAGCGGTTGCGAGTGCCGTGCCGCTTGCGTCCCGCTTGTACCAAAGTGTGTCGCCATTGGCGGCGAAGACGCCGATTCTATCCACCGAGGCTGCGATTGAAGCCGCTTGGGCAGTAGACCGATCCGCGTAAATTACACCCAGTGCGCC
>JAGQPD010000787.1 GCA_020426865.1 Planctomycetales bacterium | reverse complement strand
GTGCTCGACTTGGTGACTCTGCTCGATACTCCAGGGATCAACGTGATCGATCGAGTTGCCGTGCAGTTGGGCGATGGGGTCGGCGGGTTTGGCCTTGAACAGCAGTTCGAGGCATTCAACGACGATGTACTCTTACGTGACCTCGCTATCGGCGATTTGAACAACGATGGTCTTGGCGATGTGGTTGTGGCAACTGGATTGGGGCAGCGCATCGGCGTTCTATTGAGCGAGGGTAACGGGCGCCTTGCCGGGCCGTTGCTTTTGACCACCGCGTCCAACGAAGAGATCGTCCATATCGCTGACTTGGACAGTGACGGGAACAACGACATTGTGGTCGCTGGCAGTAACGATCTGGATTTGAGCGTGCTGTTTGGAGATGGCCAGGGTGCGTTCACGGAAACCATTCTGAATGTACCTGCCAATGGCGTAAACACTCGCGATGCATTGACGATCGCGGATGTGGATTCCGACGGTGACTTGGACATCGTCTTCGCCGCAAATGTGTTTCGTATCTTCCAAAACGATGGCGGACGTAGCTTCACCTTGCAGTCTGTCGCGACTTCCATTGCCGGAGCCACGATCAATGGCGTTCGGGCAGTCGACGTCAATGGTGACGATTGGCTGGACCTGATCGGTCTGTCGTCCAGCCCAACGGTATTCGGAGAAAACGGCGCCGGCGTGATTACGCGACTGGCCGACGGATCGGGTGGATTCCTGAATGGTTTGGTGTCTTTTATCGGCAAAGCGCCCGTTAGCGGCTTCGATGTTGCCGATTTCGACCTCGATGGCAACATGGATGTCGTGGTCTCCAGCAACCAGACTCACTTGGTCTCGATCGCCTTCGGTGACGGTACGGGAGTGTTCAACAATCCTAAGCATTTCACGGTGGGAGCCGCTCCTCAAGGCCTTGCGTTAGGCGACATCGACCACGACGGTGACTTGGACATCGCGACCGCCAGCTTCGATCGTCGCAACACCACGTTGCTGTTGAATCACGCGGTCTTTCCTTGTGAGACAGGCAATTGCACCCAACGAATCGAATACGATCCCGATTTCAGCCAGGTAACGAAAACCGTTGATGAATTGGGGCGACAACAGTTTTTCGAGATTGATCCGGCCAACGGCAACATGCTCCGTTCCACCGTCGTGTTCGGTCGGCCCGATGCGGCCAGCGGCGAGACCGACGACATTACATCGCAATTCACATACACCTCTCAAGGTCTAATTGATACCGCAACTGATCCGTTGGGCCGCGTGACCGATTTCGATTATGACGGGCAAGGACGATTGGTCACCAAGACCTTCGCTGTCGGCAGCGCCGATGAAGCGGTGATGCAGTTCGAGTATGACTTGGCCGGCAACCTCACCGCCGAGGTCGATGAGAATAATCATCGTACTGAATTCGAATACGACGCTTTGAATCGCGTTGTCCTGATCCGTGACGCGCTTGGTGGGGAAATCAAGTTTGAGTATGACGAAGACGGTAACGTCACGCGTACAATCGATGAACTCGATCAGGAAACTCGATTCGAATACGACACAATGAATCGTTTGATTCGCCAGACCGATGATGTCGGCGCGTCTTCCGTCTTTGAATACGACACCTTCGGCAACTTGACGCGGCAGACGGACCGCCTGGGTCGTACGACCAAGTTCAAGTATGACCTTCGCAGCCGTGTTGTCGAAATCATTGATCCCGAAGGCGGCGTGCGACTTCGTGAGTACGACGAAGACAACAATGTTTTGATTTCCGTCGATGAGAACGGTAACGCCAAGCGGTCTGCCTACAACCAGCTTCGACTGCGAACGCACTTGTTCGACGCGCTGCATGGTCTGACACGAGCACACTTCGATGCGGCGAACAATCCGGTCCGTATGGTCGACCGGCTCGGACGAACGACGGAGTATGAATACGATGATGCGAACCGCATGGTCGCAACCCACCTACCCGACCCGGATCGGGACGGACCCGTGCAGCGTCCGACAATGGAGTTCACCTATGACAAGGCGAGCAATCAGACTGCCGTCACCGATCCGCTGGGCAACAGCACGCTCTCGGTCTTCGACAACCGCGATCGCCTGATTGAACGCATCGATTCAGACCCGGATGGCGCTGGTCCTCTGTCGGCGCCGCGCACCCAGTTTACCTATGACAACCGGTTCTTAATCACCAGCGTCACCGACCCGTTGGGAGACGTGACCCGTTTTGAATATGATGAGCTCGATCGGCTTGTCCGCCGCATCGATCCCGATCCGGATGGTGCCGGCCCCGATGCGACCCCTGTTTTCACAACGACCTACGATGCCTTCGGTAACATCGTCGCGGAAACTGATGCGCTGGCAAACACGACCACATTCGCCTACGACAGCCTGAACCGGCTTGTCCAAATCACGGATCCCGATCCCGACGGCGCTGGGACCTTGGCGAGTCCAGTTTCTAAGCTCGAGTACGACGCGGCGGGACAGGTCGTTTCGATGACCGATCCATTGAACCGAATTACTCGCTTCGAATACGACAAGCTGGGCCGCTTGACGGCAACCATCCTGCCGGATCCCGATGCTACTGGTCCCAATGGTCTGCCAGTTATGCGGCGCGAGTATGATCCGTTCGGAAACCAGACGGCGACCATCGACGTACTTGGCAATCGCACCGAGTTGGAGTTCGACGGACTCCACCGCTTGATTCGGCGAATCGAGGCGGATCCGGACGGCAACGGCCCGTTAACGAGTCCCATCACGACCTTTGAGTACGACGCCGAGAGCCAGCTCGTATCGACTGCCGATCCGCTCAATCGACGAACCCGTTTCTTATACGACGACTTAGGCCGGCTTGTAACTCTAATTGGACAAGATCCCGACGGGCCCGGTCCCGAAAACGCGCCAATCACTCACTCATCTTTCGATATCATCGGCAATCTGCTTGCTCAAACCGATGCCGTTGGAAGCGTCACGCAATTCGAATACGACAACTTGTATCGTCGGGTGCGGATTATCGAAGCCGATCCCGATGGAGCGGGGCCATTGACGTCGCCGACGCGAGAGTTCGAGTACGACGTCGACAGCAACTTGGTTACCGCAATCGATCCGTTGGGGCGAGTGACATCGTTCGAATACGATGCGCTTGATCGGTTGGTACGGCAAACGGATCCGGATCCCGATGGCGCGGGGCCGAGCAGTCTTCCGGTCACGTCGTTCACTTACGACCTGGTGGGCAACGTGCTGGCATCGGTTGATTCGCTGGGAAACCAAACGACATTCGATTATGACAATC
Source organism: Planctomycetales bacterium (assembly GCA_020426865.1). Taxonomy (GTDB): domain Bacteria; phylum Planctomycetota; class Planctomycetia; order Pirellulales; family Pirellulaceae; genus JAGQPD01. The sequence continues at coordinate 2,122 of JAGQPD010000787.1, read as the reverse complement.
TATATCGTCCAATACGACGGACGGACCCAGATCCAGATGGTGCCGGTCCGCTTGCAAGTCCGATTACCAGATTGACATACGATATAGCCAGCCAGCTTACTGCCATCAGCGATCCGCTGCAGCGCACTAGCTTTTTCGAGTATGACGACTTGGGCCGCATGATCCGCCGGTTTGATCCTGACCCCGACGGAACGGGTCCGCTCGCCAGCCCGACCACAACAATTCAATACGATCTGTTTGGCAACAATATCGCCACAACCGACGCCGAAGGCAGTGTGACGCGGCAGGAGTTCGACGCCTTGAATCGCGTGACGCGGGTGATTCAGCAAGATCCCGACGGCGACGGTCCGTTGCTGTCTCCAGTTTCCTCGCTGGTATACGATGCTGCCGACCAACTGATCGCTTCGACAGATCCACTGGGACGAACTACGCGATTCGAATACGACGGTCTTGGCCGGCTGGTACTTCGGACACAACCTGATCCGGATAACGAAGGACCGCTGACCAGCCCTCTGACACGCTCGACGTACGACCTGGTCGGCAATCTGCTTTCGTTGCAAGACGCCTTGGGACACACTAACCGTTTTGCTTACGACGCCTTGCACCGGCGCATCGAGGTCCGGGATCCAAACGATGATGTGACCCGTTTCGAGTACGATTCCGTCGGCAACCTCGTGGCGTTGGTCGATCCGCTACAAAACCGCACGACCTTCGAATTCGATGGGCTCGATCGTGTTGTGCGCGAAACGAACGAGTTGGGTGACTCGCGGCAGTTCGAATTCGATACGGAAGGCAACCTGTTACGGTCGATTGACCGCAACGGACGTGTCATCGAGCGTCAGTACGACAACCTATATCGCAAGGTCGGCGAGACTTGGCTGGACGGAGCAAATCGCGTTCGCCAGTTCGACTTCACGTACGACGTCGCCAGCCAGATGACTCAAGCATCCGATCCGGACGCGACCTATGACTTTATTTACGACGATCTAGGTCGATTGACCGAAGCCACACACGACCTGGCCTCGCTGACGCCGAATGTCACCATGCAGTATTCGTATAATGCTGTCGACAAACTGTTGCGGACGGAGACTTTGATCGGCGGCATCGCCGACTACGTGAACGATTACGTTTACGATGGCCTGTACCGCAACACGCAGATCCTGCAACGCGGGGCGGGCGGAAACGCGGTCGCGGAGAAGCGGATCGACATGCGCTACGATGTGGCCAGCCAGATGGAGACCACAGAGCGATTCGCGGACCTTGCGGGCACGCAACTCGTCGCGGCGACCCACTACACCTACGACCTGGCCAGCCGACTTACCGAGTTGGCGCATGCCAAAGGCGGCACGGATCTGGCGGGTTATACATGGCTGTTCGATGCGGGCAATCGAGTCACGCAAGCCACGGGCTTGTTGGACGGTGCGGCCAACTACGCTCACGATGACCGCAACCAATTGCTGTCGGCGGATTATGACTTCCAAGCCAACGAAGCCTTTACCTACGACGAAAACGGCAACCGCATCGGCGGCGGCCATGACGTCGGCGCCAACAACCACTTGCTCTCCGACGGCACGTTCAATTACGAGTACGATGCGGAAGGCAACCGTACGCGGCGGAGCGATATTACGACCGGTGCCGTGACCGAGTACGAGTGGGATCATCGCAATCGCTTGATCACCGTCACCGAACGTGCCAGCGAAACCGGTGCCGCGACCCAAGTCGTGCGGCACACCTACGACTTTCGCAATCGCTGGATAGGCGCCAGCGTTGACACTGACGGTGATGGGCCTGCCGCGGCAACTGACCGCATTTTCGTCTACGAAGACAACCAGATCGTCCTCGACTTCGCAGGCTCTGAAGCGGAAGACCTTGCCCACCGCTATCTGTGGGGCCGCCAAGTCGATCAGTTTTTCACGGACGAGCGAGTTACTTCGCTGGGCCAGTCCGGCGAGATTCTCTGGGGGCTGACCGACAATCTCGGTACCGTCCGGGATCTGGCCACCTATGACGCCGCAACCGACACAACCACGATTGCCAACCATCGCGTCTACGATGCGTTCGGCAACTTGACCAGCGAGACCAAATCCGCCATCGACACATTATTTGGATTCACCGGGCGTCC
>JAGQPD010000786.1 GCA_020426865.1 Planctomycetales bacterium | reverse complement strand
TTTCGTCGCTACCCTCATCAACTCGGCATCTCGCAACGATTTCATCAAACGTCAAATCGCCCAGCCGCAACAGCAAATCGTGGAGCTCGTCGGCATCGCGGGCGAGATAGCGATCCTCCAGCCTTTGCAGTTCCAATGCCAACTCGTCCACAACTTCCGGCACCAACAGCTCACGGATGTCGGCACTTCCGAGCAGCTCACGCAACTGAGTGTGGTCCAGCGCCAACGTGGCAGCTCGTCGCTCCGCCAACGGTGCATCGCCGTTGTAGAGAAAATTTGCCGTATAGTTGTACATCAGCGTGCCGGCAAATGGAGATGGTGCGGAAGTCGTCACACGGTGAACCGCCGTCGTGCGAAGGGCGACGTCGCGAAGGATCGCCTTCAAACCGACGATGTCGAAGACGTCGCGGAGGCACTCGCGATAGGTTTCTAGCGTCAGCGGAAACTTTTCGTACCGCGTTGCCACTTTCAGCAGGTCTGCGGCCTTGCGGCGTTGCAGCCACAACGGTGTCCGGCGGCCCGGTTGCTGACGCGGAAGTAGCAGGGCGCGGGCCGAGTTTTCCCGAAATCTCGCGGCAAATAAAGACGTACCGCCGAGTTCCTGAACGACAATCTCCTCAACCTCATCGGGATGGGGGAAAAACAGCTCCGCCGTTGGGGGCAAGTCACTGTCCGGGACTCGAAACACCATTCCGTCGTCGTTCCATATATGATCGATATCGGTATGGCCTTCTTCACGGAGCTTTGCCACGACCGCCATCGCCCAGGGGGCATGCACTCGAGAACCAAACGGAGTCATCACTACGGTGCGCCAGTCGCCAACCTCATCGCGAAACGACTCTACGACAATCGTCCGGTCGGATGGCAGTTCACCCGTCGCATCGATTTGATCGTGCAGATATTGAAGTAAATTGTCGGCAGCGCGATGGTCCACGCCGTGCTCGTCGATCAGTCGTTGGCGCGCAATGTGCGGAGGCTGTGACGCTAATATGCGACTTAGTTCGCCAATGGCGCGGCCGAACTCCAGCGGTCGGCCGGGACCGTCGCCGCGCCAGAATGGCATCTTGCCCGGTTCCCCAGGCGCTGGCTCCACGATCACTCGATCGTGCGTGATGTCCAATACTCGCCATGACGATGCTCCTAACAGGAACACATCACCTGCGCGAGTTTCAAATACCATCTCTTCGTCCAACTCGCCGACTCGACTGCCCGGTTGCTCCTCGGTTCCCAATAGGAAAACGCCGTACAACCCGCGATCCGGGATCGTGCCGGCATTGGTGATCGCCAAACGCTGGGCCCCCCGCCGTGACGATACCTCGCCCGAGATGCGATCCCAGTTGACTCGCGGCCGCAATTCGTTGAATTCACTTGATGGATAACGTCCTGACAGAAGGTCCAGGATTCCCTCAAAAGCCGATCGTGGTAGATCGGCAAAGGGGGCCGAACCGCGTGCGACACGGTAAAGCGCGTCGAACGTGCACGTTTCCATGGCGGCCATGGCTACGATTTGTTGTGCCAGCACGTCCAATGGATTGCGAGGATAGAACGTCTCCTCCACTTCGCCATCGTGCATTCGCCGCACCGCCGCCGTACAGGCGAGCAGGTCGCCGCGATACTTGGGAAAGATGATGCCAGTCGAAGGTGCACCCACCTGATGACCCGATCGACCGACGCGTTGAATCCCCGACGCAATTGATGGCGGTGCTTCGATCTGGACCACCAAGTCGACCGCGCCCATGTCGATACCTAGCTCCAACGAGGACGTGGCCACGATCGCAGGCAATTCGCCGCGTTTAAGCCGGTCTTCAATTGCCACGCGTGTGTCTTTCGCAATCGAGCCGTGATGCGCCAAGGCGATCTCTTCCTTCGCCAATTCGTTAATGGCAGCTGCCAGTCGTTCGGCCAACCGACGACTGTTGACAAATAACATCGTGGTGCGATGAGCACGAATGAGTTCCACGAGCCGCGGATGAATCGCCGGCCAGATCGATGGCAATCCCAGTCCTGCTGCCGCCGGACCGGAACGATCCACCGGCTCACCCATATGGGCCATGTCTTCGACGGGCACCTCGATCCGCAACTGCAATTGTTTCCGCCGTCCCGCCTCAACCACCGTTACCGGACGAGGGACCGGTGGTAGATCGTGGTTAGCAGGTGCCTCCGCACCGCCTAACAGCCGAGCGACTTCCTCCAGCGGTCGCTGCGTCGCCGACAGTCCGATTCGCTGAATCCCAGCGACATCACCCAACCGGCGGCGACGAAGATCTACCAATCGCTCCAGTGAAAAAAACAAATGAGCCCCTCGCTTGGTACTGACCATCGAATGGATCTCGTCGATAATCACGGTGTCAACGGTGGTAAGGATCTCCCGCGCACGCGACGTAAGCAGCAAATAGAGAGACTCGGGGGTCGTGATCAGGATCTCAGGCGGTTCCTTGATCATCTTTCGCCGATCTTCCGTCGGTGTGTCGCCCGATCGTACGCCAATCCTGGGGAGATGATACGGGATGTTCTCGCGTTCGGCGACAACACGCACCCCAGCGATCGGCGCGCGAAGGTTCCGCTGCACGTCGACCCCCAAGGCCTTCAGCGGCGAAATGTACAATACACGCACGCCTTTATCGCGCAATACCAACCGTTGATCGAACATGATCCGATCAATCGCGACGAGAAACGCTGCCAGCGTTTTGCCGGAACCGGTGGGCGCTAATAAGAGCGTGTGTTCGCCTCTAGCAATCGCAGGCCACGCCGCCATTTGCGCCGCTGTTGGAGCAGGAAACACCTCCTGAAACCACGTACGCAGCGCCGGTTGAAAATACTGCAGCGTTTCTTCGATATCACTCGATGCATTGGGTTGGCTCATAACAGGAATATAGTGACGAACGCCGCCTCTTCAATCTCCTCCGACCGTTTCCCCGTTGGCCATTTGCCACGACGTGATGCCGCCACTTAGATTCGCAGCGGCCCGGCCGCTTTGCAAGAGGATCCTGGTCGCCAGGTAACCGCGTTGGCCGACTTTGCAATAGGCAATCGTCTTACTGTCGGTGGGCACTTCGTGCAAACGGGAACGCAGTTGTTCCAGTGGAATATGCGTGGCGCCGGTAACGCGAGCCGCGTCCCACTCGCCCTGCGTTCGCACGTCCAGGACAAAGACGTCCTCGGGGCGTTCGCTGACTAGGTCTGTTGCATGGGCCACCGGATGGTCTTCGCGAAGGACACCAGCCGCCACAAAGCCGGCCATATTGATTGGGTCCTTTGCTGATCCGAACTGGGGAGCGTAACAAAGCTCCACTTCCTCCAAATCGTAGACGGTCATCCCAGCCTGGAGGGCAATTGCCAAGACGTCAATACGTTTGTCGACACCGTCCCAGCCGACGGCCTGGGCACCCAGGATGCGTCCATCTGACGGGGAGAACAACAACTTCAATGTCATCGGTCGGGCACCGGGATAGTAGCCCGCGTGATGCGACGGGTGAATGTAAATCCTCTCGTGGGGAATCTCCATCCGCCGGAGTTGCTTTTCGCTCAATCCCGTCATTGCGGCAGCCATTCCAAATGCACCAACGATCGCGGTCCCTTGTGTTCCGCGGTATGTGCTCGGTCGGCCGCAGATATGGTCGGCCGCGATCCGACCTTGCCGGTTCGCCGGTCCCGCTAGTGGTATCTGGGTCTTCTGACCCGTATTGAAATCGGTCACTTCCACGGCGTCCCCAACGGCGTAGATGTCTGGGTCGTTTGTCTGCATATGCTCGTTCGTCACGATGCCACCCCGAGGGCCGCAGTCAATTCCGGCCGACTTCGCCAATGAATTCTCCGGACGTACCCCAACGGCCAGGATCACCATGTCCGTTTCTCGAGTACCTCCGTCGCTAAGTGTGACCGTCAGTTGTTCGCCATCGGTCACGATCTGTGTGGCCGATGCCCCCAATACAAAATGGACGCCCCGCGATGCCATCTGTTCCTGCAGCGGCGATACCATTTCTGCGTCCCACGGCGGCAAGATCTGGTTTGCAAGCTCGATAACGGTCACTTGCACGCCGCGATGAACCAAATTCTCCGCAACCTCGACTCCAATAAACCCGGCCCCTACGACGACCGCCGAACGGACGCCCCGGGCTACCGCCGCATGAAGTACGTCGGCGTCTTTTAAGTCCCGTAACGTATACACGCCCGGCAGATTGATCCCCGTGATGTCGGGACGCCACGGTGCCGCACCCGG
>JAGQPD010000785.1 GCA_020426865.1 Planctomycetales bacterium | reverse complement strand
AGACCGACGCCAGCATCAACCCGGGGAATTCGGGGGGGCCGTTGTTGAATATCAACGGCGAAATGATCGGGATCAACGTGGCGGTACGCGTTGGTGCGCAAGGTATCGGATTTGCTATTCCGGTCGATAAAGCGATGAACGTAGCCGCGGAGATGATGAAGTTGGAGCGACTCAGTGGTTACTGGCACGGCATGGAGGGGAATACGACCTTCGATGACGGCGGGCACTTTGTTGTGAGTGCCGTAGCGTCGGGAAGTCCGGCGGAACGAGCTGGCGTCAAGGCCGGGGATGTAGTGACGTCGATCGGGAAAATACAGGTACATCGAGCGTTGGATGTAGAGCGAGCGTTTCTTGGGCATACCTCCGAGGACGAAGTGGCGGTCAGCGTGCGGCGGCAAAGTGCAAGCGAAAAGCTGCTGGTGAATCTCGGCAAGCGCGGAGCTCAGGAGTTGAGTGTGGACGATCGAACATGGAAGTATCTTGGCGTTCGGTTGGCGCCGGTTACCGCCGATGTGTTTGAAAACAATTCACATCGATACTCCGGTGGCCTCCGTGTGGTTTCTGTTCGTGACAACAGTCCTGCCGCTCGCCACGGCATTCGCAGCGGTGATGTCCTCGTGGGAATGCACGGTTGGGAAACGGTAAAGATGAGCGACGTAGACTACGTACTTCGGCAAACCCAAGACGCTGACGAACCGGTTAAATTCTACATCGTCCGCGGCGGCACAACCCTTTATGGCGACATGGAGCCTGTCTGGCGCTAACATCACCTCCGAACCGGGGTAGGCAGCTCGCCCAATGACACGGCGTAGAGTGACGTTGCCTCGCCTGCAATCGCGTCGATTGCTTGTGTAGTTAGCCGTTAGGAGTCGAGCACGATTGCCGCAATCGGTAATTGATTGGCCACCAGAGCGTTGAGTTGCCCACCTTAACAGGCCGAACAGTGGGTAGACGCTGGCGCGTTGGTTTTGGATTGATATTGACGCGAAACAACCTTCCTTGGTTGTTGATCAGAGTTCTCACACGTTAACGGCGTCCGTACGCCACGTGGGTCCGGGCGAAGGGATCCTCAAGTCGACGGCCACTCGTCAAGAGTTTCTGATGGTGCGATCTCACCGGCTAGTGGAATTCATTGACTACTTCAACCGAACGTTTGCGAGGCTGTTCCGTTGGACCTACACTGCACGTCGGGTAAACGCTCAGGCCACTCCTCGGCCCAGGGCGTGGCGATATCCTGCTTATGGGACGTCTTTAAAATCGCTCATTGGTCGAATCCTCTGTTTGTGCGATCACATCCGACAAGGGGTTCGATTGGGGTACGATCGCCCGAATCGGTGTGATAGACTTGGCGAGCCACCTAACAGCATCCGCCCCCTCAGGTCAAATGGCGGAATACGGCCGGCCCCCCTCATCTTCTACCAAAATTTCTCGCGGTACGTTTGCGATCCAATCGTCAACTCGGAACATAACAACACCTCCCGGGCACAACGCGAAAGCCGATCAGCCGAACGCCATCGCCTGGCTGTAAGCGAAAAAAATA
>JAGQPD010000784.1 GCA_020426865.1 Planctomycetales bacterium | reverse complement strand
TATTTTTTTCGCTTACAGCCAGGCGGTGGCGTTCGGCTGATCGGCTTTCGCGTTGCGCCTGGGAGGTGTTGCTATGTTCCGAGTGGACGATTGGATCGCAAACGTACCGCGAGAAATTTTGGTAGAAGATGAGGGGGGCCGGCCGTATTCCGCCATTTGATCTGAGGGGGCGGATGCTGTTAGGTGGCTCGCCAAGTCTATCACACCGATTCGGGCGATCGTACCCCAATCGAACTCCTTGTCGGATGTGATCGCATAAACAGAGGATTCGACCAATGAGCGATTTTAAAGACGTCCCATAAGCAGGACATCGCCACACCGATGCCGGTTTGCCAATTCAGGCATATATGAGATCACAAGAAATGCAACATCCGCCAAACAGACGTTCTGTTTCGCGCCGGACGATTACCCTGGATTTTTGTATCGGGCTTGCTCACCAGCGGGCTGGCGCCGTTGGTCGCTTTGGTGTTGGCCGCTGGTTCGCGAGGGCGCACGTACGTCGAGCTCCCAGCGTCCTTAAGTCGCGACCGCACAGGCGAGTACCAATAATGCTACACAAATCTGGAACGTGATCCCCCTGAACGCTACTCCGAGAATCTGTACGACGATGCCGATGAAAGTTACCGATGGCCGTCTACCCAAGCTACCCGTCCTACCCTGCCCACCGCTCCACCGGCGTTTACGTTCGGCCTCAACCGAATGGGGGCTGGTCCGATAATCAAGGAGGCTGGGGGACGAGTTGGTCCAGCGTCACGGTGGATCCCAATGGACAAAACTCTGTCTACAGCATCGGCGGCGAAGTGCTTGCCCCACCCAACTAATAAATTCGTGCCCTATCACGATAATACCTCGAACCACCAAGTATCGTCCCCAAGCTCACCGTGATCCGTTCCTCAAGGCCGCAGCCAGTAACGAAGGCATCAGCTTACTTGCTCTGTGCGGCCTGCGACTGAGCTCTGCCAAAAGAGCAACATTGACAATCCCAGTCGGGGACCGGCGAATCGTCTTGCATCGAATGACAGGTAGTTGCTATTTTGACAACGCAGCTTACAGTCCACGGCGGGCAAGCCATCGTAGCGCCGTAGAGCAAATCCCATGCGCACCCAGCAGACAAACTTCGCCGAGGTGAGCCGTTACAACCGTCGCTTGCACGCCGATGAGCTGGAATCACGGGACGCTGGACCTCCGACGGTACCGATGTCAGCACGGTTCGACTGACCGGCGCGATTCGCCTGGCAAGTACGAACAGTTCCGCCGTGACCGATGTGAACTTTGGCGCAGTGACGGTACCGTCGACGGTACGCACATTGTGAGGGACATTTGGCCAGGAGCCGCCGGAAGTGCGCCGTTGTATCTCAAGAACATTCGTGGAAAGCTCTACTTTTCCGCGGAAGACGGCCAGCACGGCCGACAGCTATGGCGTTCCGATGGCACCGAAATCGGGACGGAATTGGTTGCGATAGTGCCGAACGGAGAAGCCCCACGTCAATTCGCCCCCTGGCGGTTAGTCGGCTTCGCAATTCAAGCTGGCGTTAACCCAATGCGAATCGTCACGATGTGAGTAATGGGCTCAACGCCTGTCTTTGCCGATACTAGCAGTTAGTTTGGCGGTTGAGCGACACGCGTCGGGGCCTGCGGGAGCCGGCGCGGAGCAACGGGACGATCCGGTAGTGATTATGACGCTTAGCCTGATCCGCCGAATTGTGATACGCGTGCCGATCGTGAGGCAGTTTGACAGCCCGTGGGGGGCGACCTATTTTTTCGTAACCAAACCGCGAAGTTGGTGCGCGGTGATGTTTCAGTCGCTGGGTTAGATCCTCAAGAGTGGTGATATGTCGGACGCGAAGCAAGAAGATTTCCTAGCACGAGTGGCAAGTTTGAAAGCGGAGCTTGCAAAGTCGGCTGCCAAGAAAACGGAGATGGGGTGCGACGAAGTTGCCACTCTGGATCCCGAATCCAACGATGCAGGATCTCCCAGCGAGGGTGATCTGGAAGGACTGCTATCGCGCATCAACCAACTGACATCCGGCGTGGCGGAAGAGATGCCTGCAGCGTGTCCACCGAAGGGAGCGGCACCGAAAAAAGCAAGTAGTCCGGCGGTCGTTACCGCGGGCGCTAATCCAGCAAAGGCTCCAGCGGAAAGCGAGGAGGCCTTCGTGCCCCTTGCTCCCAGGTCGTTCGCCGAGGCCCAGTTGACCCCAAGTGCCATCGAGGAACTCATCCTCAAATTCTTGATGGCTCGCGGTGAGGAATCCGGAACCGGAATCGCCACCCAAGTGCGATTGCCGTTTTCGTTGATTTCCGATCTGCTTGGACGGATGAAGTACGATCAGCTCATCGGCTATCGAAACACCACTTCGCTAAACGACTACGTTTGCCAACTGACTGACATTGGTCGCGAGCGAGCTCGACGTTTGAATGCTTCCTGCACGTATTTTGGTGCGGCGCCGGTCAGCCTGCAGACATATTCCGACGCGATCCGGCGGCAGTCACTACAGACGCAAAGT
>JAGQPD010000783.1 GCA_020426865.1 Planctomycetales bacterium | reverse complement strand
GGCCGACCTCAAAGTTACAATGGCGTTCGCCTCTTGATCGTCGGACGGGGAACGTTGATCGTCCGCGATTACGAATTGCTCGCTACCATGACGCCATTGTTCTTTTTCGAAGGGGACTGACGATGTCCGCCCGTATCCTCCATCGACTTCCGTCGCGATCCAGTTTTCCTTTCCTTGCTGCCGCGCGATCAAATGCGTGGCATTCGGCGATTCAACGGACCGTCGCCCTTGTCATCGTTGTCGTACTGATAATGCCCGTCTCCCTTGCAGCGGCACAAGAAGCAGCCAGCATTGCGGGCCCGTTCTCCCTGACGATGGAAGACGATGGTATTACGGTCAACTATCAGGGAAAGCTGTTCACACGCTATCTGAAAAAATCAGGAAACTCGCCGGCACTGTGGCCGGTTATTGGCCCAACCGGCAAAGAAATGACTCGCGGCTACCCGTTTCGCGAGGGGACCGCAAGTGAACGAACCGACCATGTCCACCATCGATCAATCTGGTTTAACCACGGCGATGTCAATGGGGTCTCGTTTTGGGAAGAGTCGGGGCGTCATGGCAACGTGATGCACCAGGAATTTGTATCTCACAGCGGCGGAGCGGAGGCCAAAATCGTTACCCGAAACAATTGGGTGGATGCCGAAGGGGCAAAGATTTGCGCCGATGTTCGACATGTAACGTTCTCCGCTAACGATGTCGTGCGCATGATCGATTTCGATATCACGGTCATCAACGATACTGAAAAGGACGTAACGTTTGGCGATACGAAAGAGGGATGCTTTGGTGTCCGTGTGCCCGGGACCATGAAGGTCGACGCGAAGCTTGGCGGAAAGATCGTGAACAACGCCGGTGACGAAGACGGCGCGGCGTGGGGCAGAGAAGCATCTTGGGTGGATTACCATGGCCCCGTGGAAAATGAAACCCTCGGAATTGCGGTCCTCAATCATCCCACCAGTTTTCGCTTTCCCACCTACTGGCACGTGCGAACGTATGGCCTGTTCGCGGCAAACCCTTTCGGCCTGAAAAATTTTCAGAACAACAAGGACGCCGACGGTAGCCACACGATCAAGCCGGGCGAATCGTTTACGTTGGACTATCGCATCGTGCTCCACCGCGGCGACGAAAGCCAAGCCAATATTGCTCAGGCCTTTGTTGACTATGCCAAGACCGACCGCTCTGCCACCGTTGCTACCAACCGCGAATCCGGTGACGCCAATTAGCGTCGGCACCAAGCAAAGGCAACTGATGACAACGATTGACGCCCCATCCAGTGCCGGCACGGGGCGTCGCGAAACATTCTCGTCAATCGTTAAGTCTTCACGAGGACTGGCCTGCCGGGCAGTTACGAGTCATCGTCCTATGACGATTCTCACGAGTACCCCGGGTAGTCCAACCGAGTCTATTGTGTGAGTAGCGCCCACTGCTGCGTGAATGACCTTCGATCTTTCTTAACCTAACCATCTTTTCTAACTCAGATATTTTACCAAGCTTAGCCGATAGGAAAGTATGCCAGCATTGCCGGTACGACCTGAAGGTCGTACGAGGGAATAACTGGCTTGATTGACCTGTATGGACCAGGAGACGAAGTCGCCTATGTTGGCAGATGAGATACGCATAGAAACGGTACATCAACTGAAGCAATACGTTTATCACACTTTATGCAATCATGAACAATTAGAGCCGGGCGTTTTTCCGATGACAGAGCGCGTCTTGGTACGTGGGGGCCACCCGTGTGGCGTATCGTTTTGCCTTCATGGCCCGAGAAGCGTGAAATACACTTCAATTTGGGAAACCGATAGCAATACGATACTGTTTTACGGGGCGGATGGGGATCGGTTTTTGAAGACGCGGTTATTGGCCGGGCCGTCATTAGAAGGGAGACAGATGGTGGCTTAGGATCAGCTCCCTAGCCAGGAGACCGAAGAGATCATGACGGTGAGAAGATCGCATAACATTATTCAAGCGCACAGCGCATAGCATATACACGGAGGTTTTCAAGCATGCTGGTACTTTCCCGAAAGCAATCGGAACGCATCAAAGTAGGCGACTCGATTGTCGTCACCGTGGTGCGTGTCTCGGGCGACAAGGTCCGCTTAGGTATTGAGGCGCCGCCGGACATTCTAGTTCTGCGCGACGAGCTGGAGGCTTCGTCGGACCGACGGCCTTCGCCTGGGGGCCAGTGACAGAATCGGAAGTTGGCAATCAGCCGGTTCGCATCGCGAGCCGGCTTTTTTCATGGGTGCGGTCGCGATGCTGAAAGCAAAGGACCGATCGAGCCGGATCCGACATTCATTCCGCCAACAGCACCTGGCGGATGGTCGAGACTTGCGGCGGAGTGCCATGCACGTTTTTGGCCGAGAGGAATTCGGCAACGTACCGTTGCGGTTGACGTTTTTCTGGCACGCGGAAATTGTCCCCTTTTTGAAGAATGATTCGTTCTTCCGGCATACTACCGAAGGCGCGGGTGCCAGCGGCCTGACAAGGGAACCAATGGCCGTTGCCTTGGGCATCGATCAGGTAGAATTCGGGATAGCAATGATCGGGGACCCACACGGTGCGAGCGGGAATGTCGAGACTACGGCAGAGGGCGATGAACAACGACGTAAGTTCTTCGCAGTCGCCTGTACCGTCACGTAACGCAGCAAGTGCTCCTTTGATTGGGCCATTTTCGTACTTCACACGTTCGCGGACATCGTCGTAGATTTTTTCAACTTGTTCCCACGCCGACAGTTCGTCATCGCGAAGCTGCCGCGCCAGGGCGGTGATCTTCGAATTGCGGACTTCAATCAAGGGGCTGGCACCCAAGTAGGGGCGCACGTCCTTGGGTAAACGACGCTTCTCCGGGCGCTCGTAGATCGACGTGTCTTCCGGTGCCAGGATGGGATGACGATCGACCTCGAACGTCAGGATTGCCTCGGCCGTGCCTCCGGCCGGGATTTGCGGAATCGTAACAAGCATCTGCTTGACACCGCTGTCAAGCACTCGGGAGTCGACGTCGGAAATATGCGGCGAGAAATCCTCTTTGACGACCCGAACTTGCTGCTCGGGCCATTCCGTTGGAACGGGAAACGTGGCAAATATGCCCGCGACCGGTCCGCCCGCTTTAACGGAGATGCCAACCCTCCAGCGAGCTGTCTTCGCGGGGCCCAGTCGTGCCGTGGTAACTGCTTCGTCACCGAATTGCCCTAGTGCAAGCTCCGGTTGCAGAGCACAAAGGCCAAGCAATGCCATCGAAATTGAAACGTTCCACCGTTTGAAGGATAACATGGGCAATGCCTCTTCCGCAGTCGTCACGCGTGGTAACGGTTGCACTTACCGTCGCAGATGTTCGTCGGATATCCACGAATCACCAAGGGTGATGGATGTTCGATCTTCGCCGACGATCGTCCCTTTAAGTATCGATTGTAATTGAGCGAACGGGCGCGCACAAAAAAAACCGCTGCTCCCCTGCGAGGGAACAGCGGTTGAATCGGCGAAAAACCCGCAATCGGTGCCATCGGCCCATGGCCGAATTAACCTTCGCTCCCCGGGATCGCTTCCAACTGGATCGCCGGGTCGGTCGGCGAGACGACCCGGTCACCGATCACCTGGCTCTGTGCCGGCGCCGAGATGTAGGGATCGACCGTCGAACCGGGAGGGCAATAGCCCTGGTCGTATACTTGTGGAGCATACGTCGGGGGGGCAACGTATTGCGTGGTGGGTGCACATCCGGTCGGATTGTATGTGGTGGCAGGTGGTGGGCAGATCGTCGTCGCCATGGGGACCGTCTGCACGGCCTGTGGGACATAGACCCGAGCGGGAACCATGGTCGTACCACAGCGGGCCCCGCGGCGATTCCAGAGGCTTCCGCAAGACCGGCACCCAAGTGACGGTAATACGACAATCATCATGACTGCTACAAGCGTTAAACGCTTCATGGCTGGACCTCCGTTCGGGCAGGAAGCTAAAGGGGGATTGCAGGTATAGGAACCAGGTAGGCATGAAAACCATACACCACACTACGTGATGTGCAAATGCAACGCGGTGATTTTTTTCAACATCCCAAAAAGTCGGAGAATTTTTTGCGAATGTTCCGACATGGCACAACGGCGCGGCTAAACTATTAGCGTCCCGTAGATTGCAACGGTAGCCGTTGTAATCCGCACTCACCGGACGAATACTCGACGTTCTTACCTCGAACGCGTCCCACCCTCCCAATTCCTCAACCATGTATCACCAGCTGGCGGCACATTTCTGTCTGCGATTCCTCCAGGTCGCGGTAACGTATGTTGTCTGGCC
>JAGQPD010000782.1 GCA_020426865.1 Planctomycetales bacterium | reverse complement strand
CGGACGCAACCAGTTGACCGCGTTGATCGATGATGGTGAGCCCAACCGTTCGGAGGAACTCGCGGCGACCTAACGAGCTCGCCGTGGCATCGATGTCCCGGCCACTCGTCGGGACCGACCATCAGATGATCAGCCGGACCCCTCCTAGCTCGGCCAGTCCGTACATGAAGTGACCACCGGGCGAACCGATGAACATTAGATTCGTTGGAATGTTCCATTCCTGGGACAACTGCTGTATCAATTCCGGCGTGAACTTCCCTTCCAGCGCGACGAACTCGATATCGATATTCGGATACGCCTCATCGAGAAACTTCAAGTCGTGCTCCAGCTTCGCCGGCACGTGCGACTTGTCCGTGACCACCGTCACAACCTTGATCCGATTGGTGTGTTCGTTTTGTGACACGTAGAGCATCGCACTGTTGAGATGAGCCAAGTTGTCGCCCCGAGTGAAAAAGACAACTTGTTGCGAGTTGATTTCATCGATCTTGCGACGGACAAACGTCGAAATATCGTTCATCGGCTTGACCAGTGAGCGAGTCGCCGCGCGTACGACGTAGAGAATCGTGGTCAAGATTCCTATCCGCCAGAGCATGATCGAGACAATCAGCAAAGCGGGAACAAAATAGAACAAAAACACTTTTAGGTACTCGGGATCCTTGATGGCATTTCCTATCAGCCCCACCACGACCGCCGATACCGCCAGGATTACCGTTCCCCAGGCCGCCCGAGCAGGACGCGGCAGTGAGGCACGATTGACCTTCAGCAACACATTCCCCAGTCCGAACAACGCCATCACTGAAAGAAAAGAGATGGTATAAACGCCAGCCAACCGCTCCACATCGCCCTCTGTGATCAACAACACAGATACGGACAATACGAAAAAGGCGATGATAATCCGGTGGGTCGTACCGCGGGCGTTGGTCTTCAACAAGAATTGCGGCAGACATCGGTCGAGCGTCATCCGGCGAACCAGACCATTGACCCCCACGAAACTCGTTAATACCGCACCGCTTAACACTAGTATCGCGTCGACCGAGATGAACATCGCCAGAGGTTTTCCCGCCACGACACCCCCCATTTCCGCCAACAGTGTTTTGCGGACGCTTTCATCCTGCTGGATCGTGGCAATCGGCAACAAACTCATCGCCAGCAACGCCATCACTGGATTGAAAAACGAAACCGCATACCACATATTCCGCAAGGTCTTGGGAAACACGCCTTCGGCTTGCTCTTCGACGAAATTCGACGAACTCTCAAAACCCGAGATCCCCAACAACGACACGGAAAACCCAAAGAAGAGTGCCGTGCCAAGACCGATGGTCCGGTATATCAACGTCTTGGGTTCCCCATCTTGTTCGTTGGGGCGTTCGTTGTCGTGTTCGTTGTTCAAGGCGTCTGCTCCTTCCACAGCAGATGCTTCGGGCATGGACGCTGGCAGGTCCTCCGACGCCCGCGGCGACTCCTCCTCCATCCGCTCGTGAACCGACAGCTCCGCCGTCATGTTCGCGCGAAAAATGGATGTCCCCGCTTCGCTGGTAGCGACGTAAATCAGCGACGCAACCAACAACAGCGTGAGTGTCGACAAATGGAAGATGAAGATCGCAATGGCGACTCGTGACGATTCGGTGATCCCCCAAATCGTGAGTGCCATGAAGATGGCAAGCAACACTGTCGTGGCGAACATCACCGGCAACCCCGACCACAAATGATGAGCATATTCCATCGCTTCGTACGCGGAAATCACGGCCGTGGCCATGTAAGAGAGAATCGTCAGGCAGGCGGCGATCGACGCGCGGTACTTGCTCGTGGTATTCAGCAGCGCGTTGTACGCTCCTCCGTTCAAGGGAAGCGCCCCCACGACTTCGGCGTAGATGGAGCGGAACAAAAACAACACCGCCGCCACAATCAGCAGTGAGATCGGGGCAATCTTATGTGCGGCAGCGATCGCCAACCCCGAGACGTACAGGCATGATGAAGTAATATCATTGCCGCAAATCGCCGTCGACGCCAATTGACCCAGCCCGCCGTGCTTGTGTTCGGTGATGTGCGTTTCCGTGGGAGAGGTCTGCTGTTTGGGCCGACCGCCTGGCTTCTTTCCGCTCATGGCTTCCTTCGCTATCTCTACATTTCTCGGACGATCGTTGAATTCCGATCGCAAACCGCCTTTTTTATTCCATTTTGACAAATTGGCCAACCAGTGGAGTCGATACAAAAAGTTCCACGGCTGTCCCAGCCGCAGCCAGCGATTGGCGGACCGGTGGTCCATCGGTTACACTGTGGCAGTGATCTCGTAACAATTCTCGCAGCGGTGGCATTTTGGCTATTCGGGCGAGACGAAGAATCGATTTTGCGACAGAACTGGACTAGAGACATGAATTCCTTTCGATTTCAGCGGCGCTACCGCGGTGGTCTCCAGGGGGTTGTTTTTGATTGGGCGGGGACAACCGTCGATTACGGATGTTTGGCGCCGGCGGTCGTCTTCATCGATGTCTTCCGGAAGCAGGGAGTGGAGGTGACCGTCGAGGAAGCGCGGGAACCCATGGGACTGCATAAGTTGGATCACATTCGAGCCATTTCGCACATGCCATCGGTGGTGCGGCGTTGGCAGGAGGTTCACGGTCAAGCCCCCGAAGACAGCGACGTCATGGCGATGTACGAATCGTTCGTGCCGCAACAGGTCGCCGCCGTTGCCAAACACACCGATATCATTCCGGGAACTCTCGAGACCGTAGCAGCCTGCCGCACACGCGGCCTGAAGATTGGCTCAACGACCGGGTACACCGGTCCAATCATGGACGTCGTGAAAGTGGAAGCCAAACAGCGTGGTTATGAACCGGACGCGACGGTTTGCGCCACCGACGTGGCAGCTGGCCGTCCAGAGCCTTGGATGTGCTTGCGCAACGCGGAACTGCTGCGGATCTACCCGATGGAGGCGGTCGTCAAGGCGGGGGATACCATCGCGGACATTCAAGAAGGGCTTAATGCCGGAATGTGGACCATTGGTTTCGCCAAGAGCGGCAATGAGATTGGATTGAGTCAGAGCGATATTGCACGACTGTCAGCGGACGATTATCAACGACGGTTGGAGCGCGCCTACTCTCGTATGTACCAGGCCGGTGCACACTATGTTGTCGATTCGATCGCCGACATGATGCATTGTTTGGACGACATTGAACAGCGTCTGGCACGCGGCGAAACGCCGTAGCGGAACGTACACCTGCCGCAGTCTGAGATATTGAAGAGGACCGAGTCATGTCATTACCTGCCGCACACGACAAACCGTTGTTCACACCCGGGCCACTGACAACCAGTGCTACGATCAAGCAGGCCATGCTGCGAGACCTGGGATCGCGCGACGTCGAATTCATTGCCATCGTACGAGCCATTCGCAGCTCGCTGCTGGAGATTGCCGGAGTATCGACGATGGATGGTTACGAAGCCATCTTGATGCAGGGGAGCGGTACGTTCGGCATCGAATCGGTTTTGTCGTCGACGATTCCGCGCGACGGCAAATTGCTGGTGATCGCCAATGGCGCGTATGGGGAACGCATCGCGAAGATGGCGGCGGTCCTGCAGATTCCGCATACGGTACTCCGTTGTGCGGAAGATACAGTCCCCGCACCCGATGAAGTACGTGATCAACTGGGCAACGATCCGCAGATAACGGACGTGGCAGTCGTCCATTGCGAGACCACGACCGGCATCATCAATCCAGTGACAGAAATCGGCTTTATCGCTGGCGGCATGGGCAAGCGCGTGATCGTCGATTCCATGAGTGGCTTTGGAGCGATTCCGTTGGACCTGCGTGCGGCATCCGTCGACTACCTTATTTCGTCGGCCAACAAATGCCTGGAAGGAGTGCCCGGGTTTTCCTTCGTCGTCTGCCGACGCACATCTTTGGAAGCGTCCGACGGGAATGCCCGCTCATTGAGTCTAGACCTGCTTGCCCAGTGGCGCGGCCTGGAAACGAACGGACAATTCCGCTTTACCCCTCCAACCCACGCCATCTTGGCGTTCCATCAGGCATTGGTCGAACTGGCGCAGGAAGGGGGCATCGCGGCGCGCGCCCAACGCTACCAGCAAAATTACCGCTGCCTGGTCGATGGCATGGCGAAGTTGGGATTCGAGGAGTACCTTCCCCGCGACTTGCAGGGATATATCATCACGTCGTTCCGCTACCCAGAACATCCGCAATTTGATTTCGAACAATTTTATAGCCTGCTGAATGAACGTGGCTTCGTAATCTATCCGGGAAAGGTCAGCAACGCCGACTGCTTCCGAATCGGCAATATCGGCCGGCTCTTTCCGAGCGACGTCCGCGCGTTGCTCGGTGCGATCGCCGACAGCATCGCCGAAATGGGTGTCACCCTTCCTGTCACTTCGGCAAGATAATCAACTCCGAAAACGACTCATGTCCTCGCTCCCCCCCCCGGATCACGAACACGACGAACGAGCTCTTGTCGAACGGGCAGTCGCGGGCGACCAGGTAGCCATCGGGGAACTGCTCTACCTCGCCAGCGACGACCTGACAAAGTTCATTGCATCGAAAATGCCCACGACAATCCAGAATGTCGTCGACCCGGACGATGTTTTGCAGGACACATTCAGCGCCGCATGCCGTGATATCGCGAACTTTACCTGGCACAGCGACCACTCGTTCCGAGCCTGGCTGAAAGCCATCGCCGAACATCGGATCCAAGATGCCGCCCGAGCGTTGAATCGAAAAAAGCGTGGCGGAGATTTCCAGCGTGTTGAAACAACGCGTACTTCCGCCGCCGATTCCATGATGAATCTCCTCGATGTGCTGGTCACTGACCAGAGCACACCGCTGCGTCGCGCATCGCGCAACGATGCTCTGCGGTGCATGCAGATCGCAATTGCCGAATTGCCCGAACAATACCAGGAAGCGATCCGGCTGCAGTTTCTCGAAGGCAAATCGCATCAGGAAATCAGCGAAATCATGCAGCGCACTCCGGCCGCAGTGCATGGACTGCTAAAACGTGCGAAACATTTGTTGCGAGAAAAACTCGGAAGAGCCTCCGCCTATCTTAGCTCACGCTAACACAAATCGTCCGTCAACACCCGTCGTTCGACGTACAGAAGCGGACCTGGGCCCCCCATGTTTATTTGTGGCAGTTCCGTTATGAACACGAATAAGACGGATCGGATACGTAACCTCGTACGTCACTTCCTACAAGCCTGGAATCAGCACCCCACCGGAAATGGCGAAGCGGCGATCGAGGCGGCAATCGCCGAAAATCCGGACTTGATGCCCGAATTGGCCGTGGAACTGCGCAAGGCAAGATCCGTTTTTTCAGGGCAACAAAATGCTGCCATGTCTGAGCGGCGGTCGATGATGATCCGATGTCTTGAATGTGGCCGGCCGGCCGTCGATATCCGCCGCGTCGATGATCGTATCGTGGAGTGCGAGTCGTGCGGCGACCATTTTGATCTGGAGGAACTTCCCGATCGAGCGATGGACTCGTATCTTCCGCAAATCCATCACTACGCCATCACGGCATTTCGCGGCATCGGAACCTTCGGCACCGTATGGAAAGCAATCGATCGCTCCCGCCACGACAACGTGGCAATGAAGCTACCCCGCAATCGGTCACTAAACGCCGAGCAGCGAAGGCAATTTCTGCGCGAGGCCCGTGCCACACAATTGCTCGAACACCCCAATATCGCGAGTGTTCGCGAAGCCAGTGATGAACCAGAGAATATCTACATTGTCAGCCAATTCGTTGATGGTGAAACGCTGACTCAGTTGCTGTTGCGGGAGACATTTACCTGGTCAGAAATCGCTTTGTTGATGGAATCACTGGCCGGTGCGCTACACTACGCCCATCAACATGGCATCATTCATCGCGATTTGAAGCCATCCAATATCATCCTGGATGCCCAGCACAAGCCGCACATTGTCGATTTCGGCCTCGCCAAGCAATTTGACGCCGCCAGTACGCTGACAACTGCCGGGCAACCGCTGGGAACGATTCTATACATGTCCCCCGAGCAGGCCGCCGGGAGCGCACATGCAGCGGATGCCCGATCGGATGTCTATTCGCTGGGAGTCGTCCTGTTCGAGTTGCTCACCGGCCGCGTACCATTTTCCGGTGATGTCGCCACGG
>JAGQPD010000781.1:2839-4987 GCA_020426865.1 Planctomycetales bacterium | reverse complement strand
CCCCCTCACCCCATCCCTCTCCCCCATCAGGAGTTGCGGCAACGCGATACATTGGTGCGTCGCGTGTTCTGCGCAACTCCTGACGGGGGAGAGGGGGCTTGGCAACGCGAAGCCAAGCTTCTTGAAACGACGCAACTCGATTTCTGAATTGACACAAGACACTGACCCAAGGGCCTGGATGCTGCGATATCATTGAATATGTACTGACACGCATATTCCTCGCACCGCGACGCATGCTGCCGCAACAAACCCGATCGACCACACGCATGGCTCGGGTACTTGCAGGATGTAGTCGCCAGGCTGCAATTGCAGCGTCGTGCCGCGGTAGCTGACCAGGCCGAACTCGCGATCAATCGGCGCTACATGAAATGTAATCTGTTCGCCCGGTGCCGACGACAAAAGCTCGCCGTCAAAATATCCGACCTCGGCTTCGACCGTGCCGTCGATGACCGATACAAACGCATGCGGGCCGAGCGGTGTTGTGAAGAGCCCTGACCGCCAGAAATCGGTCTCTTTCGCCACCAGATAACCGGCCGCCGTCACGTCGGTCCGCGGTACCTGAAGCTTCAATCGCATGTCCTGCAGCTCCACCGCAAGATCATACATCTCCCCTTGAATCCCTGCGGGAATCTCTCCCGTGTAGATTGAGCCGCTCAACGCCATTGCTGCAACCATCAATACTGTGGACATGCTTCACCTCGCCTCGCTGAGACAATTCGCAACAACTTCGGCCAATGCTTCACACACTCTTTCTACGAGCAAACGCGGTGCCACGGCGTGTACAGTCACGTTTGCGGGAAGAGTCTGCGTTGACAGGAGAGCACGCGTCGCACACAATGGGCTTTTCCTGCCCGTGCAAGTCGTCCGACGTTACAGCTTGCTCGCCACTCAAGGAGTTCTTCATGCTACGTCAGCCTTTGCTTCATCGATTTGCTACGTTTGTCAGTCTCTGCGCCACCACGATTTGCACGGCAGACTTATGGGCTCAAGTCCCAACGCCAACCGATACCGATACAGTGCCAAACGTACAGTCGGTAATGGTGAATTTACCCGACGGCAGAAAGATCGAAGCGACCGATCGGATGGCCAGCTGGCAATTGGGCAAAACGCTGTCCCTGGCACTTGCGCTCAAAGCCCGTGGTGGCGACGATGCGTCATTTCAGGAAAGTCTCGCACAAGCCAAGGCAATCGCCGCGGCATTGAAACTGGAACTGCCGGAGCCGCCTGAAATCAATTCCATCGCCGACGTTTGGAAGGCCAAGGATTATCTGGCTGGCAAACAGAAATCGATCGCTGCCCTCCTGCAAGCTCGAGAACGCCCGGACCTGGCCGGACTAACTCGACTGGCCACCGAAGTCATCTTCGCCGGTACGATCTATTCCCCAATCAACAATGACGATCCGGATGACAGCAAGATCCAGAGCCAGATTAACAAGCAGCTGGTCAACCAGATCAAGATCAGCTCGATGCGGTCTGGATTCGCATCGACCCAGGAAGTTGTCAGCGCGCTGGGGCCGCTCGTCAAGTTGATCGAATCCAACGATAACCTCAATACCGACGCCCTGCTCAACACGCTCCATCAACTGGAGACGATCCTCAATAACGAACAGCACGGGGCGTCTGTTGACGGCGAGACGCCGAAGCCCAATCGGGACAATGGCAACCATCAGGTGAACGTCGACATCGATCCCACGTCGAATCCGCTCGACGCTGAAGCGGAAAAGATCGTACGGCAATTCGTCGAGAATCGCACGGCGGCTCGTGAGCTTACGCTAAAGTTAAAGCCGACCAGCAGCGCGTGTGCGGCATTGCTTGACGCCGCGACGGCCAACGCCGCGACGGCAGCGTACGAGGAGATGTTTGGCGATCCCTCGACCGAGGTCACTCCCCGGGAAAGTCAGACAGTAGTCCGCCTGCGAAGGATCACGACCGACGACCTGATTGCCAACGCACCGGCCGCCAAGGAATTCCCTGGCGGCTACGCTCAAGTCGCTCCGCACTTGAAACCTGGCTTCGTGATCTACCAATTCAGTTTTCTCGAACCAGGCGCTGAATACGGATTGCGTTTCGACGGCCTGGTCAAGATCGAGGACCAATGGTACTTGTTTCCCAAACTTTGGCGCGCGGTTTCGCGGCCGTAGCTTGATC
>JAGQPD010000781.1:0-2667 GCA_020426865.1 Planctomycetales bacterium | reverse complement strand
CCGGTGTTTCACCGGACTCGCCCAGCAAGCACAATGGGCGAGGCGATACCAATGCGAGCATGCCGGGCAGGTCGCCATACTTCACTGCGCCCGGCAACATGTGCTGATCCTTCCATGAACGCAGGGATGAAAAGCGGAACCCTTGAGTATCCACCGCCACACTGCTCAAACGGTCGCCGGCTTGTGCGGCCGCCAACGCACCCCAGGGAGCCGCGCCGTCGACACAAACCAAGTCAATCCGTTTGGGAGTCCGCTCGTGAGTCGCGAGATAATCCAACAAAGTCAATACGTCGGAGACGCGCTGAGCCAATAGCGGCTGGTTGTAGGCATACGTGTAGGCCGCCACTTGCCGCGGGTTGTCGACGAGCCGATTGTCTTGTGGGAAATCTGGTGTACGATGCTCACCCTGCCCCAGCACATCAATACCGACGACGGCGGCACCCGATGCCAGCAACTGATTCACCGCCATTTGAGGCGCACCCGCGTCATCCAGCAACGCGGACTTACCGCGGCCCGATAACCACACGACGACCTGCCCGTTCCAATCGCCGCCCGACGGAAACAACGACAACATCGGCACCTCTTCACGTACCTCCTTGCGCTGGATAATGTCGGTGAACAGCAAATGATCCCCGCGATCCAACTTGCTTACCTCGTCACGCGCGATCGTACCTGTCGTCGGCACTCCGCGATCCGTCATGACCCGCAACGCCACCGACATCATTTCGCGATGCTGATGGGCGCTGGTCGCATCTTTTGGAGCATATTCGTCAAGAGCGTCACGCGACATGCGATCCCAGATTTGACAAAACGCTTTTTCATATTCAGGACCACCCTTCGGTTGCGGATGCTGGTCGTTCCAGACGGTCCAATCCGTTGGCGCAAGTGGTACATGGTCCTCTTCCAAGACCGGTTCGGCCAATCCCAACTTCATGTGCTTGTTGAACCATTGGTACATCACTTCGCGGCTGACATAGTTGAAGTTGTGTGGGAATTGGGTTAGCGATTTACAGAAAACCTGGTCCTTGGCACCCAACATCGCGTACAACTGCTGCAATTCGGGGTATCCCTTGGTCATCATCTCGATGGTCCAGTCGTCGGCGGCTGTCATTCCCATCGGCTTGGGGGCGAACAACGCCGCGATCTCGACATTACCCGTTCCAATTCGTAGATAACAGGCGTTCTCGCATGTGCAGCCACCCTGCATCGCTGTCGAAACCATCCCCTGCGGAAAATCAACGATCGGACGAGGGTCCAACGCACAGACCATCATCGTCTGCGTACCGCCGCCACTATTGCCAGTGACACCAATCCGCACCGGATCGACATCTGGCAAACTGCAGAGAAAATCGAGGGATCGCATCGAATTCCAGGTTTGCAGCCCGTAGATACTCTGCAACCGCAGCTCAGCCGGCGTTGAAAACAACCCCCACGAATTCGGATCCTCCATCTCAGCACGCGCATCCCGCAATTGGTGCGCGACCGTAATCGGGATCTGCTGGCTGTCTTCGTATCCCACCATATCGTAGATGAACGTGACACAACCCATGCGTGCCAGCTGCGCACACCGGGCCATCCGTGGATATCGCCCTGAACCTTCGAACCGCTCCGCCCCCTCGGCAATCAATTCGCGAATGCCCTGAGCACCATAGTCCATCGAACGACTGCCATGTCCGTGCGGCGAGAGAACCGCCGGACGTTTTTCCTTGCTATCACCCGTCGGCCGAAACAGCAATCCCGTCACATAGAAACCCGGCATGCTCTGGAAATAGACGTGCTCAACCGTAAACCCCTCGCGTTCGAGCTTGCTATGAATCACCGGCTTCAACGGCGTCCTTTCCAGCTGGGGCCATAACCCCGATGCCACCAACAACCGCTCTTGCAACTCACGTCGCCTCGCCTCCCATTGCTCGCGAGTCGCCGGCACATGAAACGGAAAATAGCCGTTCAGGTCGGTCAGCGCCTCCAAGCGAGCGTCGTTCGCCGTATGCCCCTCGACATAACATCTTCCAACTTCGGCAGCACTCGAGTTGGCAACGTCTGTGTTAATAATCGCTGCTACGGCAGATACCAACAATGTGGCAGCACATACGGAAGCAGCTCGTCGGTTCGTCAACATGGTAACTCCCTGAGGATGGGATCGTGGGGCGATCGGCGACATTGGGGAAGCATTTCTTGCCAGGTCACTTTACGTCTGTGTTGAGCATTGGGGACGCCAGCGAAAAAGCAGCATAACCGGGCACGTAGCCGTTGTCCAGCAGCCGAGCTGGACAGACCTAGATCATCAGGAACTCTTCCAAGGCCTCGCGCATCACGCGGCGATCTGCGTCTTTGCCGGTCCACGTTTTCATCGCCAGCGCCGCGCGTTGGATCCAGATGTCGATGCCCTGTATCGCTCGGCAGCCACGCGCTTCCGCCGCATGCAGAAACGGCGTCATCGTATCGGCCATCTCCAGATCGACGACGAACGCCTCCGGACGGCAGACTCGGAAAGATGGGGGCAATGACACATCGCTTTCGGCGACGCCCACCGATGTCGCGCGTACAATAATATTCGCATCCTCGGGCAACTCGTAGCTTCCCTCCAAGATGTGACACGCGACATCCGGTTTCTCGTCGCCCTCGAACCGTTGGATCAGCGAATCGATCAACTGACGACCACGTCCC
>JAGQPD010000780.1 GCA_020426865.1 Planctomycetales bacterium | reverse complement strand
CCCATTGGGACGTACATGGATCCCGAGCGACAGCGCATTCAAGAAGACTTACGGGGACGACTCGAAGGCGATGTTCGCTGCAAGGACGTTTACGTCCAGATGTATGCCAACGACGCCAGTATCTACGAGATTCGGCCGCTCGGGGTCGTTCGTCCGCGGGGCACGCGCGACGTCGTGGCGCTAATGCAGTATGCGACCGAAAACAGCATCCCCGTCCATGCTCGCGGTTCTGGAACAGGCTTGGCGGGCGGATGCCTCGGGCCAGGACTGGTCGTCGACTTTTCACACTCCATGCGACGAACGGTACATCTGGACGAGCAAACGGTGCGAGTTCAAGCGGGAACTGTTTTGTCGCAGTTGAATCGGCAGTTGGCCCAGCAGGGACGGCAATTCGGTCCCGACCCAGCGACGTCGAAGGTCTCCACGGTTGGGGGCGTGTTGGCGGTGGACGGGTCGGGGAGCCATTGGTTGCAGCACGGGTCGGCGCGTGATCACGTCGTCGGTCTCCAAGTGGTGCTCAGCGACGGGGAAGTGCTCGAGATCGGACGTCACCAGTACCGCAATCCGAATGCGACAGATGTGCCGGTGCGGCTGAAGTCTTTGGTGCAACGGTTAAGCGAACTGATGGAACGAAACGGGAAGACGATTGCCGACGGTACGCCTCAAAGCCTGGTCAACGCGTCCGGTTATTCGCTTCACCAGATTCTCGCGGACGGCTACATTGATTTGGCAAAATTGATGGTTGGTTCGGAAGGTACTTTGGCGTTGATCACGGAGGCGACACTGCGCACGGTCCCGCGTCCGAAGCACGTTGGCGTATGTATTGTTTTGTTTGATCGTTTGGAGCGCGCGGCACGTGCGGCGTTGGAGGTTCGGCGGTTCGGCATCTCCGCCTGTGATTTGATGGACCGGCGATTATTGACGTTGGCTCGCGAATCGGATGTGCGGTTTGACGTGCTGTTGCCGGAGAATGCCGAGTGCCTGCTGTTGATTGAGTGCCAGGGAGACGATTTCAGCGAGGTTCGTGATCGGTTGCAGCAGATCAATCATTATCTTTGCCGCCGCAAGCGGCTTGGGATCGACTCGCGATTGGCGTTGGACCCGGTGGATGTGGAATTGTATTGGCGTCTGCCGTACGACGTCGTGCCGAGTCTCTATCGTTTGAAAGGGACCCAGCGGGCGTTGCCATTCGTGGAGGATGTGGCGGTACCGCCAGCGACATTACCGGAGTTCCTAGTGTCGGTGCAGAACATTTTCAAGCGTCATCATGTCACCCATTCGCTGTTCGCACACGCGGCGCATGGCCAACTGCATCTGCGACCGTTCCTGGACCTGGCCAATCCCGACGACGTGGAACGAATGCAGGCGTTGGCCGACGACCTTTACGACGCGGTGGCGCAGGTCGGCGGGACGCCCAGTGGTGAGCACGGCGACGGACTGAGCCGAACGTGGTTCGTCCGCAAACATGCCGGGCCGTTGTTCGACGTTTTTCGTGAGGTCAAACGGATCTTTGATCCTCAGGAACTGCTGAATCCGGGAAAGGTGGCGAGCAACCTGCCACAGCGAGTCACGAGCAATTTGCGTCCGGTTGCCGCGCCGTCAGGGGGTCGGGAGACGGCACCGGCAGGTCCGGCGAGTGACGGTCCCGCGGCGATCCCAGGCAATCCGGAGACAGTCACAGCGTCTACCAATCCGACGATGGCGTCATCGAACCCGGTATCGCCACTGATCGACCTGCAGCTCGTATGGACCAGCAGTGACGACATTCTCCATACGACGCGGGCCTGCAATGGTTGCGGCGCGTGCCGATCGCAGGCCGCGACCGAACGGATGTGCCCAGTCTTCCGCTTCGCCCCGGCCGAAGAAGCTTCGCCACGCAGCAAGGCCAACTTGATGCGCGGGATTCTCACTGGCAGACTCGATGCCAGCTTGTTGTCGCGAGATTCATTGAAATCAATTGCCGACTTGTGTGTCAATTGCCATCAGTGCCGGCTGGAGTGTCCGGCAACCGTGGATATTCCCAAGTTGATGACTGAATGCAAAGCTCAGTACGTGGCGACCAACGGGCTGTTGATGAACGATTGGATCATGACTCGGCTGGATTTGCTCTCAGCCTGGGGGGCTCGGTTCCGCTGGCTGGCCAACTGGAGCTTGAGTAACTCACGCATGCGCTGGTTGTTGGAGAAGGCATTCGGGATCGCGCAAGGTCGCAAATTGCCCAAGCTGGCCTCGCGAACGTTCATGCGACGTGCCGCGCGACGCAGACTGACTCGCCCTTCGCGACGTTCGGGACTGAAAATTGTTTATTTCGTCGATGTCTATGCAAATTGGTACGACGTGCAGATCGGGGATGCCCTCGTCAACATCCTCGAACATAACAGTATCTCCGTATACGTGCATCCCGCACAGGTGCAGTCGGGAATGGCGATGGTCTCGCTGGGAGCGGTCGACCGGGCAAAAAAGGTGGCTCAGCACAACGTGCGGATCCTCGTCGAGGCCGTGCGGCAAGGATATCAAATTGTCACGACCGAACCGTCGGCGGCATTGTGTTTGAAACGCGAGTACCCGAATTTGTTGGACGATGACGATGCTCGGCTGGTCGCCAGCAGTACGCACGAGGCATGCGAATATTTGTGGAAGATGCACCAACAGGGTCGTTTGGAATTGGACTTGCGTCCGATCAACGCCACGGTCGGTTACCATGAACCGTGCCACGTGCGCGCCATCGGCGGAGGTTCGCCCGGTGAAAACCTGTTGAAGCTGATCCCCGGCCTTTCCGTCCGTCGGCTCGATCGCGGCTGCTCCGGGATGGCCGGCACGTTCGGCCTGAAGAGCCAACACTATCGAAGCAGCCTCCGAGCGGGTTGGCCGTTGATCTCGGCGATGCGAGAACCGATGATCCAGGCCGGGGCCACCGAATGTAGCGCATGCAAAATGCAGATGGAACAGGGCACGACCAAACCGACAATCCACCCGTTGAAGATCATGGCCCTGGCGTACGGCATCATGCCCGAGCTGGAAACATTGTTTACGCGACGGAGCGAGGAGCTGATTGTGACATGAAGGTTAACGTGCAGTTGTTTGCCGCGGCGCGGGACGCCGCCGGTACGAAGTCGGTATCGGTATTGTTGCATAACCACGGAACCGTCAGGGATTTGCGTGCCGCGCTGATTCAAGATTATCCCCAATTGGCGGCGTGGGTCGGCATCGCCAGGTTCGCCGTCAATATGGAATACGCAATTGACGACACAGCACTGTCTCTATCGGATGATGTCGCGATGATTCCTCCGGTAAGCGGCGGATAGCTCGGTGCGACCTCCAATCGGTGTTGATGATGATAAGTCACAATTGCGAACGCCCCCATTTGCGAATGATGCCATGATAACGATTGTCGAAAATTCGATAGATCTTGACAGTGTCGTGCGGTCGGTCGAGGACCCCGCCGCCGGTGGGGTCGTGTTGTTCCTCGGAACGACGCGTCAATTCACGCGCGGCCGGGAAACGCTGTCGTTGGACTACGACTGCTACCGCGAGATGGCATTGGCAAAAATGGAACAGCTTGCCGAACAGGCCCGACAGCGATGGCCAATCGTCCGTTGCTCGCTGGTTCACCGGATCGGGCACTTGGGCCTCACCGAAGCCAGTGTGGCAGTGGCGGTAAGTACTCCCCATCGAGCCGACGCGTTTGATGCCGCGGAGTGGTTGATCGATGAACTCAAGAAAAGCGTACCCATTTGGAAGAAGGAAAACTGGGCCGACGGCACCAGCCAGTGGGTTCACCCGGGGAGCGAAAGTTCATAGACTGGTAAGTATTCGGGAGAAATGTGGGAAAGCGGCGACGAACCGGTCCCGCGATCGAGATCGTAATGGAAGAGTGATGGCGTCTTCGTCACGATTCATCATTTGGTTGCCAAACGAATAAAGAGCAACGTTATATGCCTGTTGATTCGCCAGCGTATTCGGAGCGCGGTATGGTCGACCGCTTTGGCCGCCGCCACAGTGATCTGCGGATTAGTGTCACCGATCGCTGCAACATCCGATGTTTCTACTGCATGCCGGACGAGAACCTCAAGTTTCTTCCGCGTCGCGAGTTGCTGACGTTCGAAGAGATCGCTCGCTTTGTCCGAGTTGCCGCGGGAATGGGGATCGAAAAGGTGCGGATCACCGGGGGTGAACCGCTCGTTCGCAGCCAACTGTCGGAATTGATCCGCTTGCTCAAGCCGATCCGCGGGATACGAGACATCGCGTTGACGACCAACGGGATTTTATTGAGTGAGCAAGCGCAGCAGTTGTATGATGCTGGACTGGATCGATTGAACATCAGCCTTGATGCCTTGAATGAAGAGACGTTTCATCGGATCGCGCGCCGCAACGGACTGGCGCAGGTGTTGGAGGGGATTCGACGGGCGAAGGAGATTGGCTTTAGCAAGCTGCGGCTGAACGCCGTGTCGATCCGTGGCACGACCGAACCGGAGATCCTGCAACTGGCCCGGTTTGGCCGCGAGCAGGGGATTGAGTTGCGTTTTATCGAATTCATGCCGTTGGACGCCGAGCAACAATGGACGACGGAGCAGGTGCTAAGCGGCGCGGAAGTCCGCCGTCGACTGGAGGAGGAGTTTGGGCCGTTGGTGGCGGTTGATCGGCCGCATGCGAGCCAACCGGCCTCGGACTTTGCGTATGCGGATGGACGTGGCCGAGTGGGGTTCATCAATCCAGTTTCGGAACCGTTTTGCGACGCCTGCAATCGAGTTCGGCTGACCTCGGACGGCCAGATTCGCAATTGCCTGTTTTCCACGACGGAATGGGATGCCAGAAAAGTGCTCCGACACGGCGGCAGCGACGATGATCTTGCGATGCTCATCGAGTCCTGTCTTCAGGAAAAGAAGCGCGGACACGGTATCGACACCGATGACTACCTGCAGCCGCAACGAGCAATGTACCAGATCGGTGGCTAGTCTTTTTGCTGATACGTAGAATGGATCATGCCCAATGTCGACGAGCAAACGCGTCTACCTGGACAATGCCGCCACGACATGGCCGAAACCGGAGGCAGTCTATGACGCGGTGGGCGACTACATGCGAAACCTGGGTGGTGCCGCCGGACGTGGCGCTCACGATGCGGCTGGCCAAGCCAACCAGTTGATCGACCTTTGCCGAGTGCGATTGTCTCAACTGTTGGAGGCGGAATCAGCGGAACGGATCGCCCTGCTGTTTAGTGCCACCGACGCATTGAATACGGCATTGCATGGTGCGATTCACGCTGGCGATCATGTCGTGACCACGGCCATCGAACACAATTCCGTGCTGCGACCACTAGCAGAATTGGCCGTACGCCATGGCGTTGAGTCGACGGTGGTGCCGTGTGATGCAGAGGGGCGGATCGATCCGTCAGCGCTAAAGGAGGCGTTGCGGCCTGCTACGCGACTGGTCGTCTGCAGCCACGCATCGAATGTTGTGGGAACAAAACAGCGGTTGAGCGACATCGTCGATGTCGCTCACGACGCCGGGGCTATGGTGCTGATCGATGCCGCTCAAAGTGTCGGGCAAGTGCCGATTTCCGTCCGCGACGTTCCCGTCGACCTGCTCGCTGCCTCCGGCCACAAAAGCTTGCTGGGTCCACTCGGGACCGGCTTCTTGTACGTCCGGCCCGGCATGGAAGACCGGCTGCAGTCCCTGCGCCAAGGCGGCACCGGTACGGACAGCTCTTCGTCACGCCATCCGGAACGCATGCCAGAAAAGCTGGAGGCTGGTAATCACAATGTTCCCGGATTGGCCGGGCTGGCGGCGGCACTGGACTATCTTCAGCAATACGACATAGCACAAGTCGCGCGGCATCATCAATCGCTCATGCAAGACTTGCGAGAAAAGTTGTTGGCGATCCCTGGCGTGACCATCTATGGTCCGTCCCGCGTGGAAGATTGCGTCGGTGTCGTGAGCATCAACGTGACTGGCTGGGACTGCCACGAATTGGCCTCGGTATTGCAGACAGCGTTCCAGATTCAGGCCCGCGCCGGTTTGCATTGTGCCCCCCGAATCCACCCGTACATTGGATCGGATAAAGACGGCGGAACGTTACGAATAAGCGTTGGCGTCTTCACGACGCGTGACGACATCGACACCGCCGTGCATGCGATTCGATCCGTAGCGTGACAACCCGTGTCGCAGTATTGGGGGTCGTCGCGGAAAGTGCATTCTGCAAGAATGCAGTCTTGCTAGCAGAGCTTTTGGAAAAACCGATCAAGGAACAGCAGTTATGAATTCACCCGCTCACCCAACTGGCAACGATCGCAGCCGATCGGCGGCCGAGCCTTGGTATCGAGACGGCCTGCGTTTTCAGTGTTCCCAGTGCGGAGACTGTTGCACGGGCGCCCCGGGATATGTCTGGGTGAATAAGGACGAGATCGCCGCGTTGGCAGCCATCTCCGGGGCGGAGGATGTGGAGGACTTTGAACGGGAATATGTGCGGCGAGTGGGAGTCCGAAAAAGCCTGCGTGAATTCCCCAACGGCGATTGCGTCTTTTTCGACAGCCAGTCACGACGGTGCAGCGTCTACGAGGCACGGCCACGACAATGCCGCACATGGCCCTTCTGGGACTCCAATATCCGGACACCGGCCGCTTGGGAAGCGACCTGTGAGGCGTGTCCCGGCAGCGGCAAGGGCCAGCTGTATCAGCTGGAGGAAATCGAGACTCAGCGATCGGTGATGCGGATCTAAGTGTCGAAGAGGAAAATTTTGAGAATTGTAGCGATTGGCTTGAGTTTGCCGATTACGGTTCCGATATTAGCTTCGACGCCAATCGGGTCATGAGCGGTCCGTGGCGGCTGGATTTGCTTTAATTCGTTTGACAGTATAGAGTTACGTCGAATGGAGCGGGTCAGCTCCGGATGAAACGACGTAAACCTTTGTTATTTAAGGATTTACATCAAAGGAGACATAGTCCTCGCAACGGGTGGACGGCGACATTTAGAGACGGGACGAACTCGTGATGCGGACCCCGCGATCTTGACACTAGTGCTTATGGCATTTACAC
>JAGQPD010000779.1 GCA_020426865.1 Planctomycetales bacterium | reverse complement strand
CCACCCACTCGACGGTTTCGGCTTCGTTGTCCCCTTCATCGAACGGCGGCAGATCTTGTCCGCGAGCTTTTCCAGCGTCAAATACGCCGGCCGCGCCCCCGACGCTTGCGTCTTGCTGCGGGCGTATGTGGGCGGTGCACTACAACCCGAACTCGCTGAATTGCCAGACGACCAGATCATCGAACTTACCCGCCGCGAACTCTCGGCACTGCTGGGCATTAGCGGTTCACCTGTCATCACGCACATCCATCGCCGACCTCAGTCGATGCCGCAATACTATGTCGGTCACAACAACCTGGTCGATTCGATTTTTCAACAAACGAATTCCCTGCAAGGACTCCATCTGGTCGGCAACTCATTTCGCGGCGTTGGCATTCCCTATTGCGTGCGCGACGGCGAAGCCACCGCACAACAAATCGTCGATACCACAACGATACGAACGCAATAATGCCTGCCCTTCTCGGAAACGGGCAAAGCCGGGAACTGGCGTGCCGCTTGCCGAAACACTATGATCGAGGGGGTCGATCCGGCAACAAATCTACACGGCCATGACCTAACCGTTCAACAGTACATCCACGCTCACAACTTCGAACCGAGGAGCGATTCCGAAAATGATTGATTCCATCCGTGTTCTCATGGCGTCCATCGCGACGATCCTTTTCACAGTCGCGACGCTGATGGCGAACGCTTGCGTTGCTCAAACTCCGGCCAGCGTCACGTGGCAACCGGCAACGGCTGCAGCAATGGCACAGAGTGGCGACAATCAGCAACAACTGGAGGCGGCGTACCACGGCGTCAACGAGCAAGAACGCGTTGGGCTGGAATTCCTGCTCCAAAACATGCCGGTATCCGATCTGCAGTCATTAACGTCGGACTTTTTAGTCGAACACGTTCGCTATGCGTACCAGGTGCGCAATGAGGTGGAATGGGCCAAGCAGATCCCCGAGGAAATATTTTTGAACAACGTGCTCCCCTATGCGTCGATCAATGAACGCCGGGACGGCTGGCGGAAGGATTTCTTTGAACGGTTCACGCCCCTTGTGGAGAATTGTCCGACGGCCGCGTTGACCGCCACGAAACTGAATCGCGAGATCTTTCCACTGCTTAACGTTCGTTATTCCACCAAACGCCCCAAACCGGATCAAAGCCCGTACGAGACAATCGAGGCTACCGTCGCGACGTGCACGGGATTGTCAGTACTATTGATCGACGCGTGCCGGGCGGTAGGAGTCCCGGCGCGTTTCGCTGGGACACCGCTTTGGTCGGACATGAGCGGCAACCATTCGTGGGTCGAAATCTGGGACCAGGATTGGCATGTCCTGGGGGCGGCCGAGCAAGACGGTGACAAGCTCGATAGCGTCTGGTTCTCGCAACGTGCCGCGCAGGCCAAACGGGACGAACCTCGACATGCGATCTATGCAACGAGCTTCCGTCGCACACCACTCCGTTTTCCACTCGTGTGGGATCGTCGCAATCACGATGTATATGCCGTGAACGTGACGGACCGATACACGTCCAGGCAAGAGCCTCTGCCGGACGGCGCGTTACGCGTCTATTTTCGCGCGATCTCCTCCGGCACGGGGGAACGCCAAACCGTGCAGGTATCGATCAAGGATGCCGAACAACGCGAAGTTTTCCATGGCGCCACGAAAGACGAGCGATTCGACATGAATGACCATCTGTCGGCGGCACTGCCAAGCGGTGGTACCTATGAATTGAAGGCGTTATCGGGCGGCACTACTGCGACAACAACGTTCACCTTGACTCAACCCGAGCAATTAGTAACCGTTGAGATTGGCGAGCCAACAGATAACGGTCGACAGGCTCCCGCTGCCAGTCAATAACTGCCTGTACAAGACGAATACAGCAGGGAGTTGGTTGTGTCGTGAAGTTGCATCGCGAATTGGTGATCCCCTGAAGGAGGAAACACCTATGT
>JAGQPD010000778.1 GCA_020426865.1 Planctomycetales bacterium | reverse complement strand
CAATCTGTCGAAATAGGAGCTCGACCGATTGGGCAAAATCCACATCGTATTGGCGCCCGCACGCCACGCAATTGGCATGGGCGGCGACGTCGGCCAGAGACGGGTGACACTCGGATCGGACGCGGCACTTCGGGCAGATGATGTCCCATGAACGTCCTAGCAAACCGTCACTTGTCAGCGCCAAGAATGTGTCCAACACGTCGTTCACTTTCAGCCCCAATCGTTTTGCGACGACAAGGGGACGTATCGCCGCCAACTCCTGTGGCGAGCTCCGAGTTAGGTATTTTTCGAGGAGTTGGATGACGCTAGTTCGGGAAGGATGCCGGTTCCTGAGATTGTCGAGGTGCTGTTTGATCGGACGTGCTTGCTGACGACGTGCGGGTTGGGAACGGAAGGGGTCCTCACAGTGATCGATTCTCTGTGCGGCCCATTCGTCGATATGGCGGTAGACTCGCGTAAGTGCCGACTTCGCCTTTACGCCGATTTCAAAACTAGCAGTTGCTCGTCCGACGATGCCGCGTGGATCGACCGTTATTCGATGCACGAGGCTGGTGCCAGTCCCCTCGAGTGGTTCCAATTCTACTTCACTAATCAACAACCGGAACGGGCCCTCCGAGAAAGTGCGTTCCACGGCCAGACGCTTGCCTTCAATCCACTCAAAAGGATGTTCTTCCCATCTTATAGGAAGCCCGAAGAGTCGGAATTGGCCAAACGTCTTGATTTGGCCGTGATCGTCCGATTCATGGACGAATTCCACGGAAGGGAGATTTGCGGCCTCGTTCAAACGGTCCGTATTGGAAACATATGGCCAGAGTTCGGTAGGAGAGCATTCTAGTTGCCATTGGAATTCAAAACATTGAAGATTCGAATTTACCGGTACGAAAGAACGTGGATGTTGCTCGATGTTCTTGGCCGTTCCACTGAGAATCTGGGTTACGGCCTCCAACAGCGTGCGCGAATCGGGATAGCGACGAGCAGGAGTTTTTTCTAAAGCCGTAGCGACGAGAGCAGAAGTTGCGGGGGAAACTTCTGCCAGATCAGCGACGCGAGGTGGTCTCTCATGACGATGCCGCATGATCAGATTGATCGGATCTATGTCGTCGAAGGGAATTCGCCCCACTAGCAATCGGAACAGGATTGCTCCCAAAGCGTAGACGTCGGCGGCGGGCGTGACGTCCGTTGTTAGCCCTTGTTCCGGGGCCATGTATGCCGGAGTCCCAAGCATCGCGCCTGACTTTGTTACGCGAACCGATCCATCACTGCGCACGGGGCGTGCAAGCCCGAAATCGGCAACTTTGATGGTTCCAGGGATCCCCAACTTCCATCGATGGGCATCGGTCAACAGGATGTTTGCCGGTTTCAGGTCGCGATGGACAATGCCCTGTTCGTGTGGTGCGACCAACGCTAGAGCAATTTGTTTGAGGACTCGCAGTGCGGTCATTTCATCAAGACATTGATCGCTCGCAATCGCTGGCGCGAGACTCCCTCCTTCCGCCAATTCTGTAACGATGAAGTGATATGCGTCGTGTTTGCCGTAGTCCAGGAACCGGATAATATTGGGATGATCGATCTCGCGGAGAATCCGGGCTTCTCTCGCAAAACGTGTTAGATCCTCCGCAAGTGGTTGTTGAGCGTGGAGTATCTTGATCGCGACCTGCGCGCCGTCAGCGATATTGATCGCCCGAAATACAGTTCCGCTTCCCCCCGCGCCAAGTGGCGAAATGAACGCGTATTCGCATTTCTCCGATTGCAGCCGAGTGCCGGCAAGGGCGATCTTCGAAGGCTCAACAGAAAATGGAGTCGTCTCGGCTTCGGTTGGGTCACGGTCTGAACGTCGATCTCGCATCGTCGGTCCGTTTGTTTCAGGGCGTTCAGCGAGCCGCGAACGCGCAGCGGATGGGACTCCCGATTTCGCCGCCATGCCGACCAGGCGCGGGTCCTAGTCCGAATTCTCTCGCAAGGAGAGTCTCCTGTCCAGACCGCTCTGCGTTGGCCTCGATCTTCGATGGAGGTTGACCGGACGAACCCAAGCATGACACACAATCGCATATTTTTTTCCTGACTGCCCTCGTTTTGGCGATGCAGCGCAGCGCCACGCTTGTTTTGGGGTAGATCTGTTGATGAGTTGCCATTGATGAGTAAAGCCTGTGTAAGGCGGACGGCATCGGTTGGTGATACCAGTCGTACTGAATTGATGAGCGGCAACCGGATTTTCTTGACACGCGAACGCTAATTGCGTAATGTGTCGGTGATCCGCCAGCCGCTGGAAAGATCGCAAGGGAGCGTGCGATGGATTTTCCTACCACTCGTTGGACCCTCGTCGCCAGAGCGGCTGAAGGCCTTCAATCCGATCAACGCGAGGCACTGAACGAGTTGCTCGCTCAATACTGGCCTATTCTTCGCGCCAAGTTGATGGTGTATCGCCAGCTGCCGCGACATGACGCCGACGACCTCGTACAGGACTTTCTAACATCGGAGGTACTCGGACGTGACCTGTTGAATATGGCCAGCAAGGACCGTGGACGTTTGCGGTCGTTTCTCTCCAAAGCCTTGTTGAATTTCGCATCCAAGCAAGTTCGTCGACGATTTGCGGCGAAACGGCAGATGGACCGGGCCACGTCATTGAACGATATGAGTGGATTTGAGCCGGTTGACCGAAGTCACGCGGCGATGCAATTCGACACAGCTTGGGCAAGAGAAGTGTTGGCTACGGCCCTTGCGGAGACCGAGAGGCAGTGTGAGCAGAATGAACGGCATGATTTGTGGCGAGTTTTCGAAGCTCGCGTCGTACGGCCTATTCTTGATGGACTCGAGCCAACCCCTTACGAAGCCCTCGTCGGCGAACTCGGCTACCGCGACTCGGCGGCAGCTCAAAATGCGCTCGTCACATCCAAACGTACTTTTATGCGCGTGATGCGGCAACTCTTAAGCGGTCAGACCGACGACGATTCCGCGATCGAGGAAGAGATCCAAAACCTGATTATCGTGTTGGCCAAATATTGACGAGGGCAACTCGTTGATCTTCATCACTATTGCTCATTTCGCGCTCCCGTAGCTTGGAACTCAATCGGAAGCGGAACGTAATCCATTTTTTCACCTTTCCGTTTTCTTAAGCGCGCAGGATCTGCATCGGAAAGGGTCAGATGAGACGGGGACACATGGACACAACTCGAAATGGAGTACGTCAACATGAACGCCATCCGCCAAGTTCCACGGTCGGCCAGTTTTAGGGCAAGTCTCACAGTTGCCGTTGCCTTGCTCGTTGTTCAGTTACCGCAAGGCCGCGCTCAGACCACCAGCATCTGGGTCGGACCGGGTTTAGCAAATTGGAGTGACGCGGCGAATTGGGAACATTCTCCCCCGACATCGGCATTTCCCAATAGTGATACGGGCGTCTACAACGTGCTGCTCGATCGGGCGTCAGTGACATTGGATCGGAATATCGAGATCGAATCGTTGGTGTTGGGGGTGGACGCAGCCGAAGGAGGGCTTGTGACGGGGGCCAAATCACTTGTTGTCCAATCAGACGTGCAAGTCGGTCGCCTCGGCTCGCTGTTCGGGCCCGAATCTTCGCCAACAGTCGGAGCACTTCGCGTTGATATCCGTGGGACGTTAGGTATCCGAGGCGCGCTGCTGATGGATTTTGCGCGACTGACGACAAGTGGTTTGGTCACGATTGGTACCGGAACGTCGGCAGCGGAATTGAGACTGTTGCGAACGAATGTTGATTTTATGGGGGGAGTGGAATTACGAAACGATAGTTCGATCCTCGACTACGAGATCCCGCCCGTAACACCGTTAGACCTCAGTTCCATTGTGGCGGTCGGTAGTTTTCAAAAAACATCTGGCAATGGGACGTCAATCGTCGAGAAGCCCCTGGAAATGTCCAACGGCGTGATAGGCAGTGAATCGGGTACTCTCGATTTCAGATCGGGCGGAAGACTATCATCGTCGGCGATTCACGCCAGTGGAGGGAATGTGAGCTTCTCGCGGATCGGACCAGATATCGAGAATGGGCTAAGATATCGCGGGCTCAATGGAGGCAGATTGTCCTTTGAGGGCATCGTGAATCTGGACGGCGCCATCATTTCCGAAGCGTCTGACATGACGCGATCTTCGATAGTCTTCCGCGGGAAAGAGTTCTCCGGGGGGGCACTGGAACTGGTTCCCAATCACGCATTTACTCACCAAGCGGGCGACATGGGCGCGCGGAGGCTGGTAACCAACCGCGGTGCCTACCGTTGGCAGGGAGGACGAATCGCAGGCAGTGGGGTTACCAATACGAATGTAACGCCCAGCGAATTCGTCATTGAAACGGAGTTGTCCAAGGCAATCGTCGGAGCTACGCTCACGAACAACGGTACCATCACGCACACTAGTAGCCGAGTTAATCTGGGACCTGGCGGTCGGATTCTCAACGAGCAAGAAGACTCCGTCTACAAGCTCGATCGTGCGACGATTAGTGCGAGCGGCGCCGACACAAGAACAGAGTTTCGTAACTCCAGCGTTATCGAAGCGACCGGTACTTCCCTCATCCAGGCACCCCTATTCAGCGAGGGTACCATCGAAGTTGCCAATGGCGACCTTCAACTTACCGGGCCGGTAGATATCAAATCCAACGTAATTCTCAACCAATCGAAAGGACCGGCGATTCTAACCATTGGCGGCGAGAGTTCGACGGTAAGCATTGCCCAGGATCTCACATTGTCATTCACCGGTGGCAACGATCCGTCCAGCGCCATCGCGAGGTGGGCATCGGGATCGCATCAAGTCGTGGGGGATTTTACCGGCTCAGGCGTCGGGGAACTGCAAGTATCTGGAAGTGGCGTCCAATGGACCGTCCCCACCGACCGAAACGTGCAGCTAGAATTCAGTGATACATCACCGTTCGTCCTTCAAGCCGATCCGCAATCGTCGTCCATCACCATTGATGGAAACTTGACCAACTTGGGAAAGACCGAGTGGCGTCAAGGCGTGGTGGGCGGCCAGGGTACGTTTACGAATGGTCGGGACGACATTTCTATGTTAGACGGTTTGCTGGTCGTGACGGGCCCCGCTGAGATCTCCGACGGAAACCATGGTAGTCTTATCAACCGCGGTTTTGTAGAGATTCGCTCAGCGGCCGATCGGGGGTTTGTCCTCAACTCGCGCGGTACCATTGTTAACGAAGCGGGAGGAATGATCGATCTCCTTGGCAATGGAGGCATCTTCGCCGGTGACAACGCCGATTTCGCAACCATTTCCGTGACGAATCACGGGGTCTTCGGCAAGCTAGATGGTTCGTCGAGTGATATCTTTGTTCCCTTTGTTCAGTCTTCTAACGCATTTATTGACGTCGAGTCCGGCTCACTGCGGTTTGTCGGGCCGGCGGAAATTGCTGGCAACGTGTTTCTGCAAAGCGTCGCCGAAAAGCCTGCTCCGTCCGTCGAACTTATTGGTACGAGCCATACCGCAGATGTGGCGATGACTTTTCGCCGTGGCAGTTACGAGATCCTCAGCGGTCAGCCGAAATTGAGCGGGAAGATCACGGGAGTCGGCAGCGACGGCGCGTTGAAGCTCCGGGCACCGTCCGTCGAAATCGACGGAGAAACGACGCTGGACTTCAAAGGCAACCACGTGCAAGTAGAGCACAAGGCTGGCAGGCTGAATGGACCCGGAGCACTCGTCAATCTCGGAAACTACACGATATCCGCGGGCACAATAGCAGTACCTCTTGCCAATCAGGGAGTGTTCACGATGGCAGGTGGTAGGCTCGAAGCAATGTTTCGCAACGCTGCGCCGGATGGAGAAGGACAACCGTTGGTAACTGTCAGCAACGGTACTTTAGGGGCAAACGTCCAACTCCATAACGAAGGGGTCGTGACAATACGACGTACAAGTGCCACTGACGGTCGCTTGGAGCTCGAAACCGGAGCAGTTATACAAAACAACGGGACACTTGAATTGGCCGCCGGGGCCTCCATCGCTCGCGGCACCGTCGCAGGACTGACCCCACGCCTGGAGAACAGCGGACGGCTGAGAGTCTCGGAGCCGTCCTTCAGTGACGCTCGTGTGGAATCTGCTCTTTTCAACTTCGGTGGAACGATTGAGGTTGATGGTGATGCTTTCTTACGAGTTGATGATGCAGAACAATTGTTGGGCGGCAAAATTGTGGTTGGACTTCGCGGAAGCGCCGTGTTTAATGCAAACGCTCTCGGTTTGCGGTTGATCGACAGTCTCCATTACGAATTGGCCGACGGAGCGACCGTCAGCCACACCAGTACCGTCCCCAAGTGGCCCATTGTGCGGGGCATGTTGACGGGTACCGGGACTGGTGCCGTCGATTTCGTTCGTGCCGACGTCCGTCCACTTGAGACCGCGGTCTTCAATTTTCAAGGCATCACCGCAACTTGTCGGAATTGCAATATCTTAGGTACCGCCGAAAACCGCGGAACACTTACTCTTGCTGGCGAGTCGGACCTACTCGGAGACAACTTAAAGGGAGGGAAGATCGCCAACCTCCAAGGTGCGGAATTGCACTTGGTGGGGTTTTCGGGAGAGCGTTTCGTCGGGCCGCCCCCCGAGGTTCTGCAAGGCGACTATGCGAATATCTTGAATCAAGGTGAATTGTCTGTCGATCGGGGAGGAACGGCGAACCTATCGATCGAATTCACCAACATCCGAAATGGTACCAATGGTACGGTACATGTGACACCGGGAATGTCGGCCGTTTCTGGTAGTGGGACCATCGAAAATGACGGCACGTTTGCCAGCGACGTTGGAAGCAACGGCGTACTCAACGTCACGAAGGCGTTCAACAATCGAGGCAGTGTCGCAGTTCGAAGTGGGCGGCTGATCCTCACCGATTTGAAGCAATTCAATTCCGCGACTGGCGAATTGACGGGTGGAAAATACAGCGTCGGCGCCGGCGCTGCGTTGGTGATAGGCAACAACAAAATTCGGCGGAATCTTGCCGACGTTAAGCTGGAAGGTGCCTCCGCACGTTTCGCATCCATCGGCGACCTGGCACGTAACGACGGACAACTGAGCATTTTCGGTGGGGCCAGCTACGCATCGCAATCGGATCGCCTCGAAAATTCCGCGAGAGTCTCGCTTTCGGGCAACGGATCTTCTATCTCGATCAACGGAGATTACTCTCAAGCCGCCTCGAATTCCGCCTCCAACGCGCCTCCGTCGACGTCAATTCTCGATGGTGCCAACTGGACTTCGTCTTCATTGGTAGTGGATGACGGTGATATTAATGTATTTGACTCGTCCGTCAGCACGACAAATCGGTTTGAAACCGCTCCGAATTCGACGTTGCGCACGAACAATAGCACCATCGAATCGCCCTCGCCCAGCTTGCGCGGAATTACCACCGTCGGTTCCTCACCGGGACAACTGACGATCGTGGGGAATGCCACGATCGATGGGCTGTTGCAGATTGAATTGGGAGGACCACTGCCAGGATTGGATCACGATGCGATCAGCGTTAGCGGTAGCAGTACTTTACACGGGATCATTCGCATTCAAAACCTCGATTCGTACGCTCCCACTATCGGCGAGACGTTTGATATTGTAACGGGAGATGAAATTGTCGACGCAGGGTACAGTCTGGCCCAACTGGACGGACCGCTGTTGAAGTCGTCGGTTGTCTCTCGCCCTGACGACACCGCTATTCTTCAGCTGCGAACCATCGAAGGCGTGACGTTGCGCGAAGGAAATGGGCGCTGGGATACGGCGTCGGATTGGAGCGACTCCCAATTGCCCTCGATCACGAGCAACATCCAGCTTCGGGCCCTCAATGAGGCGCCAGCACAATTCGCTGGCCCAACGATGGATACGGAAATCGAATCGCTAGTAATCGGCGATCGGCCGACGGGTAACGTGGGTGAGGCCCTTTTCGTTGTGGGCGAGGGTGCGATTCGAGTACATCGCGGACTGACGATTCGATCAGACGGTGTTTTTGTTGGCGGAGGGGACGTTGTTGGCGACGTCTACTCGGCCGGTACCGTTGCCATCGGTGATACGATAAGCTCGGCGAGATCGCTCGACATCAATGGAGATTTTGTATCGGCAGGGAGGTTGAGCGTGGGGCTCGCCGTTGGCGACGGTTCGCCCCAAGACCTGTTGTCGGTATCGGGAATTGCGCGCCTTTTGGATGACAGCCAGATCATTCCTATCCTTCCTCTTGGGCAACAGATACAGGTGGGTGACGCGTTTCTTATTGCCCAAGCAGCGAAAGTGTTATTGGACACGACGATGATTGACCGCCCGTCTGCTCTTCCGTCATTCCTGTCGCTTCGGGCTGAAGTAGTGGTGTTGCCTAGCGGCTTAGAAGGTTTGCAGCTTCGCGCGGTATTGGCGGGCGACTACAACGATGACGGACACGTTGACGCTGCTGACTTTACCGTATGGAAGGACAGTTTCGGCTCCAGGTCTAATCTTGCAGCGGATGGCAATGGATCAGGAGAAATCGACGCGGCTGACTATACCGTGTGGAAAGATAACTTCGGAACATCGGTTGGCCAGTCAAGCATATTGACGGTGCCGGAGCCAAATTGCCTGCCGCTGGTGGTCGTGATCGGTTTCGCCCTATTTCGATCCTCCGGTGGCTTCGCCGCCCGTCGCGACGTCTGCCGACACCGTTAATCGCAACGTGCTGGCCCTTGTTGTGGCCCTTCACGGAACGCGCAAGGCGCCGCTTGGTAAAGCGTGACTTCAATCCGTCGTCGGTCAAGCAGCCCCGTGAGCGACGAAAAGGCTAAAAATCAGAGTTGACGCAGCGCAGAAACTCGTTGCATTGCGGTAATTCAATGATGGATAGGCACGAATTAGCCGCGTCGAATGCGGCATTTCACCCGACGAACGAGGAGGTACCAAGATGCGACGATGCAGTCTCTTCCTGGGGGCGAACTCGCGACGTGACAGCAATCGGATTCACGGTTTCGAACAGCTTGAGCGGCGGAGGATGATGCACGGAGGGTCTGTAGACTCGTCCCAGCCATCGCAATATGAAGCAATTCTCGATGCTGCTTCCGAATACGCGAATATCGTGTACAACACGGTTACATCGCCAACAACGATTGCTTCGACGGCAGCCGAGTTGTCGAGCGACGTCATTCAGCTTGCTACCGATTTCGAGGATGCGCTGAGCAGTGTTGCTCGATCGTTGGTGGATGCCATGCGTGGGAAGTCGATGACCGGTGTGGGAACCAGCACTAAAGAGACGATT
The DNA here is from genome assembly GCA_020426865.1 of Planctomycetales bacterium. GTDB lineage: Bacteria > Planctomycetota > Planctomycetia > Pirellulales > Pirellulaceae > JAGQPD01. The sequence continues at coordinate 5,211 of JAGQPD010000778.1, read as the reverse complement.
CTCGTGGTGGCTGATGCCTTGAGCGACGATCCGGGCGATATCTACGAACGCGGCGAAGCCGTTGGCGGGACTTATCTGGCATATCGCTTTGCTCAAACTGCTGAGTCCGTCGGACTCGACTTTGACGCGGAAGCGATTCGACGCGAAGCGGAACGCGCGGCAATTCAGCACGGGATCCATTCCAGCGACTTCTACGTGATGGAGTCGATTTCCTTCGTGACCTACACCGCCTTTGAAGAACTTGTGACCGCGGGAGCTGAAGAAGCGTTCGACGCACTTGTGATACGTCGTCGCCTGGATGGGTTGTTGGAGGGGCGCCCAGCCCTCGACGGGACGGGCCTGTTCGACAACGTAACACCGAATCCACTGGATGCCGCTGTCTCGAACCCGACGACAACACGTAGCCTCGATCAGGCTGACGAGTTTATCATCGACTTGGGATTCCATCGTCGCGACACCGAACTCATTCACGTCGGACCTTCGAATGCTAGTGACGCGTCTTTACTCACTAGCCCGAACGTGGACGAATTTGGATTTCCGATAGTCGGAGCCGATGATCATTTTGATGATCAGATCATGGACGCGTTTGAAATTGGATTCGATACCGCACGTCCGATTCCTGGCGGAACAGGGCAAGCGTTCGCTGGTCACGGGACGTGGAATCTCGAGGACGGATTCGTGACCGTACCGGAAGGTACGACGATTACGCTACCCAGGTTTGACACCCGCCTTGCAGATAACGCAGGCCAACTCCTTGAATTAGGTGACTGGGATGCGCTGCGAACCGAATTGGGGCTCGCGGAATCAACGACAGCTTTTTACCGCTCCGGCGACAACGTGGTTGGCTTAGTGACCTATCTGCCGGGGGCGAAGGTCCCAAATCTTACACTTCACCCGCCCGGTAATCTGAGCATTTGTGCCGACTCGATCAATGTTAGTTCGCCAACTCGGCTATCAGATTTATTGCAACCGCACTCCGGAAACCGAGTGTGGGCGGCCTGTACGACCATAGACATTGGCCCCATTGGGCGTTAGCCCATGCGTTGCGCGGGGGCAGGCTCCCGCGCAGCTTCGGGGCGTGATACCTTGTGGTTCGAGGTATTGGCAGCCGGAAGACTTGCCCAATACTTGATGGTTCGATGCTCGAACGTTGTGCGAATGCGTTAGGCTTTCATGCTGGGCGTGAAGTCTTCGTCTCCTGTGAGACTGACAAGAAAATCCGCCAGGAGGTTGGCCGCTTGATCAATGTCATTTAGCGAGATGGTCTCGACGGCGCTATGCATGTATCGATTGGGGATGGCGACGACCGCGGTGGCGACACCTTGACGTGACACTTGGATGGTATTGGCATCGTTAGAAGTCGCCCGTCCGATGGCCGATAGTTGATAGGGTCGCTCGTTTTTCTCCGCGACCCGGATCAGCTGGTCGACAACCGCGTGATTCATGTTCGGGCCGCGATAGACGACCGGGCCATTGCCGATGCGAACTTCACCCTGTTCGCGCTTGTCGATCGTTGGGCAATCAGTGGCATGAGTGACGTCGACGGCGATGCCAACATGTGGATCGATTCCATAGGCGCTCGTTCGCGCACCACGCAGCCCGATCTCTTCTTGCACGGTTGATACGGCGAAGGCGGCACAGTTGAGTTTCTTCTGCTGCTGGGCACGTCGTAGTCCTTCGATCACAACCCATAGCCCCGTCTTATCGTCCATGCCCGGCGCGTTGGCCAGGTCGTTGCGCATTTCCTGGAAACCCAGCTGCAGCGTAATCGGGTCGCCAACACGTACGACGCTCTGGGCCTCGTCCTTGTCCTTGGCTCCGATATCCAGCCACAAGTCTTTTGTCTTGACCACTTGCTTGCGCTCTTCGTCTGTCAATAAATGGATGGGCTTGCGAGCGATCACTGCCGCAACAGCACCGCTGTCGGCCCAAATCGTCATCCGCTGGCCAATCAATTGTTGTGGATCCCAACCGCCAATCGTCTGGGCATAGATGTAGCCGTCGCCGTCGATGTAACTGACGAGCATCCCAATCTGGTCGCAGTGTCCGGCAAACATGACTCGTAACGGGGCGTCAATGTTGCACCCGACGATGACATTACCATGCAGGTCAGTCGTTACCTTATCGGCAAATGAGCCAACGTAGTCGCGTACCACCGACTGGATCCGTTCTTCATATCCCGACGGACTGGGCGTGTGTAGTAGTTGCTTGAGAAAATCAAGTGGTGCTGATTCCATGACGAACGAATTCCAGTTCCGGCACGTGGTCGATCGGGATGCGGCGACGTCTTCCAGGATCGTCGCTATCGTTTGCGTGCTGCATTATAATCACGGAGTGGTTGATCTTGCGAGCCCGAGCTGTTGTGTCGTCGGTCATGGAATAATGTGTGAAGTCGATAGGTGTATCAAAGAGATCGCGATGCGATTGGTGGCCCAGTCGCAGACGGTGGCCGTGGCGGAGAGTGTAACCTGCGGTTGGTTGCAGACGCGATTGGGATCGATTTCGGGCGCCTCTCGGTTTTTTCAGGGAGGAATCACCGCGTACCAATGGTTGGGAGAGGTGCGATTGTTGGACGTCGATCCCATGCATGCGAGAAAGGTCGATTGTGTGTCGGCGTTGGTGGCAGAACAGATGGCCCAAACCGTGGCCCGTCATTTCGCCGCCGACTGGGGATTGGCCACTACGGGCTACGCCGAACCCGACGCCGCCAAGGAAATCGACGACCCGTTTGCGTATGTCGCCATCTGGCGGCGTCATGGTGACTTGCGCCAGCGGCAAGTCAAGTCGCACCGAACGGGAGCCGTTATCGGCAACGAACGCGGAAATGCGATGGCTTCCCAGGGACAAGTCGTTTGGCTCGATCGAATATCGGTAGCAGGCAGCCGTGAAGAAGTCCAACGGGAGATTGCCGCACGATTGTTGGCCGAGTTCGCTGGCCGTTTGGCAGCGGACGAGCGGAGGTAGATTTACCAGGGGGCGATCGTCAGGTAAGCGATGATTGCACCCAGCCAGGTTGGGAGTGTGACGATGACGAATTCCAATCCTTACCAGTCGCCGGACACGGTTGTTCGCCCTTCGCCATGGGCGTCGGTCGGTATTGGGATTGCCATTTGGACGACTTGTTTGCACGGTCTGTTTTGGGCCGGGTTTTTGTTCGGGTTGATTCGGCTGTCGCCGCTATACGAGCACCGGGTGACGGAATTAGGAATTGAGCCGTCGGTCGCGGCTCGATTGTTCGTGTCGTTGGCCGGAATGTTAGCAAAGTATTGGTATGCACTTGTGCCGTTCGGGGGCCTGGCGTTTGCAGCGGACGTGTGGGTCCAGTTGGTACTCAATCGGCGGCGTTCCAAAGTAGCGAGACGCGTGTACGTGCAGGCCATATTCCTGATTCCATTTATGTTGGGGATGTTGGCGTTCGCCGTGATGTTTACCTCATTGCTGGGGCAGCGGTCAGGGCGATTTGTTGAACCCAGGATGACGGCCGGATTGCCATGTTCCGCAGGGCAAGGGCGCTTGACGGGCCCCAGCCGTACGACCTAGGATGTGAGGTTCTTTTGGGCCGGAAGATACGTGTAGAAATTGAGTACGTTCATGGAAACCACGAAAGTCGCAATCGTTGGAATGGGGACCGTGGGGACCGGTGTCGCCCGGTTGTTGTTGGACCACGGAGACCGGATTGCTCGACACGCCGGTCGAAATCTCAGCCTGGAGCAGGTTGTGGTGCGGGACCTGTCAAAATCGCGAGGGGCCGAGGTGCCGACGGGATTGCTCTCGACCGATTTGAAACGGATCACTGGGGACCCGGAAATCAAGGTCGTAGCGCAGCTGGTGGGCGGGCTCAATCCCGCGCGACAGATCATGCGTCAGTTGCTCGAGAGTGGCAAGGATGTGGTGACCGCCAACAAGGCCCTGTTGGCGGAACACGGTGGTGAGCTGTTTGACTTGGCACGCGAGTTGGGGCGGTCGATTGCCTTTGAGGCCTCTGTTGCTGGTGGGGTGCCAATCATCACCAATATCAGTCAGTGCCTTTCGGCCAATCAGATCGTATCGTTAAGTGGCATTTTGAATGGCACGAGCAATTTCATCTTGTCGCAGATGGAAAAGGGGAACGAATACGGCGAGGCGGTGCGAGAAGCTCAGCGATTAGGGTATGCCGAGGCGGATCCGACGATGGACGTCGATGGTTCGGATGCCGCGCAGAAGTTAGCGATCCTCGCGCATTTGGCGTTCGGAGCTCGGGTTCATTGGAAGGACATCCCGCGAGTGGGAATCGACCGGGTGCACGTGGACGATATTCGCTATGCCGGCGAATTGGGGTATCGGATCAAGTTGCTGGCGGTGGCTCGGCTGTTGGATCCCGGCGATTCGTCGCAGGGGCTTGAGGTCCACGTGGCGCCGACGTTAGTCCGAAAGGGGAGTCCGTTGGCGGAGGTTCGGGGCGCGAACAATGCCATCAGTGTGGTGGGTGACGCTGTCGGTCGCGTCTTCTTCCATGGGCTTGGAGCGGGCCAAATGCCCACGGCATCCGCGGTGGTATCGGACATGATTGACATGGCGGTTGGCCGAACGCAGCTTACCTTTCGCACGTTGCAATTGTGGTCGGATCGCGAGGCGCAGGTCGACGCGTGTGACCATAACAATGTCATGGGGCGTTACTATTTGCGATTGCAGGTGGACGACAATCCCGGTGTCTTGGCGGACGTCGCGGGAATTTTGGGACAGCATGACATTTCGATTGCGTCGGTGATCCAGCATGAGGCGGCGGAAGAGGGAGCCGATCAGGACAAGCGGCAGGTGGCGCTGGTGATCATGACGCACGCATCGACGGAAGGAGACACTCGAATGGCAGTTCAGAAAATCGATCGTCTGCCGGCTGTGCGCCCTGGCACCGTGCGGATGCAGGTCATGGATTAGGCGACCTCAGCGAGAGACAGGAAGAAGTGGTAAAAGGGCTTTACCGATTATGAAATACGCGATTGTGATCCCCGATGGATGTGCGGACGAACCGAGGTCCGAGTTGAATGGCCTGACGCCGCTGGAGGCCGCGAAGACTCCGGCGATGGATCGGATCGCCAGCGCGGGCGTGGTCGGTCGCGCCAACAACGTGCCAGCGCACATGAACCCCGGTTCGGAAGTGGCCAACATGTCGTTGTTGGGGTACGATCCGAACAAGTTTTTTACGGGACGAGCTCCGCTGGAAGTCGCCGCGTG
>JAGQPD010000777.1 GCA_020426865.1 Planctomycetales bacterium | reverse complement strand
GGCAAGCCGGCGAGGGGGCCAAGTGTGACACCGGAGCGTTACAGCTGGACCGAGGGCGCGTCGGGCGCCACCCGTGCGTCACAAAGAGCCAGATCGATGCAATTCACGCGAGTTGCGGATCGCGCGTACTCTGATAGCGAAATCATTTGGCCGCAACCGCGTGATGCCAGGCGTTCGCCATAGAAAACACATTTCGATCCCGAACGCAGATACATCCGATGACGCAACGCCCCTATCAGCAAGATGCCAATCGTCGCGACTAGCATACTGGCTGGTTCGGGGACGCTCGCTAGACTGTTGGCCGATTGAGCGGATTGACCGAAATTGTCCTTCCAAGTCGTGTAGTCGGCGGCGTCCACTGTGCCATTTTTGTTGTAGTCGCCGGGAAGTTCTACGACGTCCTCGATTTGCGTGACCATCACATTGTCAAACAGGCCGAATGTGACCGGGATGTCGTCAAATAACACGAGTGAATCGAATGGATCGCGATAGAGCAACGATATGTTTCCCTCCATGGTTGTGACGAGTTTCGTGTCGATCGTATCGCGATCGACATAAGTATTGTTCAAAGTGAACGTGCCGATATCGACGGTGTTGCCGCTGGTGTCGCTCGTCATCTGCACAAACGCTGTACCTGCATCGGTATCGACCGTAAACTTGACCGTCATCCACTGGAAGGCGGCAGCGCCGTCTTTGGTCGTCCCAATTTGAACGAGCGGGTAATCGGTCTGCTGCTTTTCCGGAGCCTGCAACCCCGGAAAGGCGCTCTCCAAGTACGTGTTCCCGTCTGCGTTGCCCCCGCCGCATTCGCCGGGAACAAGGCAACTGGCCTCATCAAAATAGACCATTTTTTCATCGTACAGATCATTGACATTGGTGTCCGGGTCGATGTGCGTGGCAAACGCCTGGAGTTCATCGTGTGCATAAAAGCGGTAATCCGTTCCAGTTCCACCCTCGCCCGTGACATTGAAACCTGCCCCGGATAACGGATTGGTCGTGTCGTTAACAAAACCAATTGAACCGCCGCCGGTTTGCGTTGAACCACTACCGCCTTCGGGGAACGGTCCCGGCGCGTTGATCCACATGTCGAATTGATAGACATACTTTCCCGAAAACGACATTCCCGTCGGAATTGCCGCCAAGGCATTTGCCTTTCCATCAACCAGGTTCACGAAGACCTGCAGACCGCTTGTGCCAGTATCTCCTTCACGGCTGTTCGGAGCCTCAGGGATGCCCAAGTCGCTGTAGTCAAAGCCGAATACCGCTTTAGTGTCATCAATATCGTCGGCCACCAAGGACCAACCCGCCGAGTCGCTGAGCTCATTGCGAAAAACCTCGGTGTCGCCCCACACCTTTAGGCTGCTAACGCTCATCAGCGTCAACGTGGCGAGGAGAGATAGCATGGATTGCCGGTTCTTCATCATGTCGAACTCCTTTTGCAAAATGTGCATCGTGTCGCGTCTTCGGACGCAGCCCAATATATGAAATTCTCATGATGGCTCAACCAGACAGTCTCCCCCCGATCACGAATTTGCAGAAGTTTCTCCGCAAGAACATTTCCGTAAAAAAAAAACGACCGCAAGACCTTCGTCTCGCGGTCGTTTCGTCGGTTTACGAACGTGAATTATGCGCGATGCGCAACTATTTACGGCGAATCACGATGGTGACCGCGCCGAGCAGCAAAGCAAACAGCGTCAACGAGGCAGGCTCTGGGACAGCTGATGTAGCCACTCCAGCAAGTGAGCTGCCGAAATTGTCTTTCCAGATCGTGTAGTCGGCGGCGTCAATTGTGCCATTACCGTTTCCGTCGGCAGCGAGGTCGGTGGTTGAGCCAAAAGAGTCTTTCCAGATCGTGTAATCAGCAGCATCCACGCTTCCGTTGCCGTTATAATCGCCCAGCAGCGATTGAATGACTTCCGAGCTGAGCCCGATCAGAACAACATCCAGGCCGGATCCAGTGCCGGTGATCGAATCGACCACACTATTGTCGCCGTCCGCCCAGGTGATGTTCCCTGAGTAGCTAATCGTCCAGTTGTAGGTGGACTGGCCAAACGTGGCGGTGACGGTTTCGCCTTCGAAGAGGTATTTCGATCCATCCGCGTTGGAGAAGACGGCATCGTTGATCAAGTCGCCGTCGACATCGCCCAACCCACTGACTGGCTCAGCAATGTCACCAAAACCGACGTCATAGCCGATATCAAACAGCCCCAGCGATTGCGGGATACCATTTCCGTCGACGGTAGGGGCTTCATTCAGGACCAGGTCGAGGCGTGACGACATCGTGCCACCGGTACTTTCGCGAAAACCGTTGTTGATTCGCAGTCGTTGGGCAACCTGAATCGGACGGGTGTTGGCATTTTCGAAATGGAATTCTGTTGTCGCAATGCCGCGTGCGACGCCATCGGGATCGAGGTCTGACACGGCCGGATCCGAATCGCCGGTATACGAGGCACTGTTGTAATTCCAGGTGCGGACGTGTCCACCACTGTCTGGATTTCGCACGATAAAACTCGAAGTGCCCGAGGCCCCTGTTGACGTACTGCCATGTCCGAGGCGAATTCCATCGCCGCTCTCTAAGGAGACTTCAAGCGTCCCTCCTTGGTAGTCCCAGATACCATTGCCCCAACCGGAAGTCTCGGACAGCCCGATATCGAGTGTCGTGAGTGGGAGTCGGACGCGGCCCCCCACCTGATTGACCCGTCCCAGGTTTTGTTCGTCGACGGTGCTGCCCGAACGGCCCACAATCGTCGTGCTTTCAATCACCATGTCACCACTCTTGATGGTGATCAAATTGCTTTGAGTCGTATTACGAGAGACATAAAATCGATAGAGATGTTCGGGCCCGTAGTCGGAGCCAACAATGGCGGTCGCGGCGGACCCGGTCGGATAGGAGAGGCCACTGGCCGCCGGGAAAAAGGGGTCATTGACTGGGTCATAGACAACGCCCTCACCGGTCAAGTCCCATGCGCCAGTGCCATTGTTGACTTGCAGGTCCGTGCGAGTCGGTATACCAGTGCCGTCATCTTGGGCTGGCGGCAGGCACGGACACGGTGGTGTCGGTGTTTCGCGACCCCAATTCGTGGGGTCAAACCACCAATTCGATCCACCTCCCCCATCCCAATTGATAGCCCCCTCTGCCCATGGCGCGCCCACCGTGGCAACTAATGCCATGGCAACCAGAAGTCGTGCCGTCGTCAATCTACCCATGCCTTTGCTCCTTGTTGCGAATCATCACGGAATTTGGAAATAAGAAATGTGTGTCGTAAAAGTGCTCAATGCCGTCGTGGTGGTTCCAATTCAATATCCATCACTTTGCGTTCGCCACTTTCCAGTTCAAGCGATAAGCCAGACGTCTTCGCCATCTCGTACTTGGCGTGGAAGATGCGAGGTTGTGGATTGTCGAAATTGTTCGAGTTCTCCAGGACAATGACGTAATATTTGCCGGCCGGAATTCCGTCGCCGGATTTCTGCGTGCCCAACGAATATTCACCTTCGGCTGTGGTAATCCCCGTTGCCCATGCACCGGTTTCATCATTACGGGCCGTCACGCGCGCACCGCCAACCGGTGTGCCGTCCGTTAGCGTTACTTTTCCCGAGACCGACGCTCGGCCATCACCGCAACCACAGATCAGGATAAATGCAATCCACGGTAGCGTTGTGAACGACTTCATTGGGAGAGCGTCGAACAGATTCACGGCCTTGTCATTCTTGTGGCTCGTCGGCATTACATATTTCCTGAGGACGCCCCTCCTAGGGACGACAGCTGGTCGCGGTACCGTCGACATCATAGATGTCCGAACCGGCTCGAGTTGCCATGCGGTCCAAAACGGCTGGGTCCGTTGTTCGCGACAGCGCATGGACGCTGCCATCGCACATCGCAAACACCATGACGCCCGGATGTCCACTACCGAATCCAAAATCACCGCCCAGATCGGCGGTCAGCGTACAGTTCTGGCAGGGTGGGCGTCCTTCACCGATCGGATACCCCGGCAAATGGTCTCCATTGAACGCATGCCCCGCTTCGCTGATCGCCCGACTTACCTCGCCAGCCAACAACGTCTTGCTCGTCCCATCCTTGATGTTCTTAAACGCCGTAATTGACTTGAACGATCGTAGTTTCCGCCGAGCCCCGTCCTGGTACTTCACTTCCGCTCGCTCCGCCTGCGGCATCGCACCATCTACCAGATGGCCCGTACCACCATCGTACCCACCATTGTTAATGATGATCCGCCCATCGCTGTTGTAGATCGGACAAGTCGATCCCGATACAGCACGATAGTCCGCGATCGCGCCCGACCATCCCGCCTCACCTGTGATCGCGTCACGACGCGGATGACCATGGACACTGTCTGGCAACACGGCAATGACACGGCCACCATCGTCGTGCGTCTGCGACGGACAATAGTATGACTCCACCTGCACGGTTCTGGCTAACAGTGATTGGTCGTAAAAACATCCAACGTCATTCTTCCATAACTCCTTGGTGGCCGTCTCTTCCATATGATCGAGGATCAACATCAACCACGTGGGCTGATGGTCGTCGACTCGCATCGGCGGCAACACGTTTCGGGCACTGTGGTAATTGTGCACCGCCAACGCTGTCTGACGCATGTTGTTAGAGCACTGCGTGCGTCGCGCCGCCTCACGCGCGGCATTGACAGCTGGAAGCAAAAGGGCCACAAGGAGCCCGATAATGGCGATCACAACCAACAGTTCTACGAGCGTAAAACCGGCTTCAAGTTTCGCTTCACTCCGACCACCAGGCCGCAAACGCCAAACCTCCCAAACGAACATCATCGACCCTTTCCCACTCCCTTCTCAGCGATCGCCCCCGACCACTCGTGAATTTGCCTGAATGTCCTACGAATTGCAGGAATTCCCATTTTCTTTGGCATTTTCATTGCGGTCAACGGAAATCAGTCGACCCTCCCACGGTTGTCCGAAAACAAGGGTCCTGGATTAGGGGCTCCTCGAATAGGAGATCCTCGAACCAGGGGAGGCCTCCGTCATGTGGCGAGGCAACGTGGAGGGAGGGGCATACGAAACGCCGTTTCGACTGGGAAGACGGTCATTGATCCGCATCGGCGCGGAGGCGTGCCAGCAAGTCGGCCATGTCGCGCAATTGCTGAGGATGTTGCATTGCAAGATTGAGCTGCTCGCCGGGGTCATTTCTCAGATCAAAGAGCGCTCCGGGGGCTGCAATTTCCGTGGGCTGCCAGGGCCCCAATCCATCGCGCGGCTTGCATGGCGGGATATACTTCCAGTGTGCTTGACGCAGTGCCAATGTTCCGGCTTCATGAATCAGGTGCGGGCGACCAACGGGGTCGCGTCCGAGCAGCGCATCCAACTGATTTCGACTGTCTCTGACGGCATCATCGGGAACGTCGGCACCCACGAGTTGAGCCAGTGACCGAGCGAAATCGATTTGACCAACCAGCGCGGACGATTCGTCCCCCGTAGGCACATGGCCCGGCCAACGCACGATCAGTGGCACACGTGTCCCCCCTTCGAAGGGCGAGTACTTGCCGCCGCGAAAGGGTCCCGCTGGATGATGCCGGCCGATTCTTTCGTTGGCAAGGTCGTGATAGCCATCGTCGAGCACCGGGCCGTTGTCCGAAGTGAACAGAACCAGGGTATTGTCCGCAACCTCGAGCTCGTCGAGCGTCTCTAGGAGCTTTCCGACGCACCAGTCGAGTTGTGCGATCGCATCGCCGCGAAATCCCATCGAACTGATTCCTTGAAACCGTTGATGGGGAACTCGAGGCACGTGAATGTCGTGCGTGCAGAAGTAGAGAAAGAACGGCTGTTGGCGGTGCTGTTTGATAAACTGGACGGCTTTCTCCGTGATGGTGTCGGCCATCTCTTCGTCGACCCAGCGGGCACGATTGCCGCCCTGCATGAAGCCGATGCGAGAAATGCCGTTGATGATAGTGGCGTTGTGGCCGTGCGACCAGCGTTGCTTCAGCAGTTCGGGGTGGTCCTTTCCGGTGGGGTCATCGCCGATCGGTTTCCCATAGCTTGTGTAGATCGGATCGCTTGGATCGGCACCCACGACATAGTTATCTTCGACATATACGCACGGCACGCGATCTCCAGTCGCTGGAATGAGAAAGTGATAATCAAAACCAATGGCCTCCGGGCCTGGTTCGAGCCGCCCATTCCAATTGTTTTTGCCGTTACCAAGTCCCAAATGCCATTTGCCGACAACCGCGGTCGTATAGCCGACCGACTTCAAGAGCGACGGCATAGTGGCAGTTCCAGGACGGATAATCATTGCTGCGTCGCCAGAGAGCACTCCTGTTCCCTTTTGTCGAAAGGCGTAACTGCCCGTCAGTAGTGCAAAGCGAGACGGCGTGCAGGTAGCGGCCGAGCAGTGGGCATCGGTAAACCGCAATCCCTCGGTGGCGAGGCGATCGATGTGCGGCGTGTTGACGCCAGCAGCCCCGTAACATCCCACGTCAGCATAACCAATATCATCGGTATAAATGACAACAATATTCGGAAGCTTTTGTTCCGTCTCGGCCGCTGGAACCTTCATTGTCGTCCCCAACACAACAATGCCGATCGCAACAAACAGGAAACGTGATGTCATAATCGTCAGGATCCCTACAGAGATGTGGACGCGAAATTGTCAGTTAATAGCAAGCGAGTCACCGCCCATCCGACGGTATTCGCGGAACCTATACTTGTCTAGCAGTTTCCACTGATCTGCTGGCAATATCAAGAGGGCAAGAAAGGACGGCAACGCTTCGATAACCAATCACCAACCCTGTACCGTATGGGCAACCAATCGATGATGTCTGCGACAGATGGTGATGTGGAGGTCGAGACGTGTTTCCGACAAGACACGAACAAAGCATGCGAGAAGTCAGATATCAGGTCAACCACAGCGCATCGATGGACGTGTCGGTCGAACCCACGACGACCGAGCACGCGGAAATCGATGCTGTGTTGCTCGATATTTCGCTTGGCGGCGCCAAGCTGCGGGTCGCGCAGCCGTTGCCGGAAGGCGAACGCCTGACACTGCGCATCCACCCCATCGGTGTCGACGAGGTGATTGATGTGGAGGCCGCGGTTTGTTGGAGCCGCATCGCGGCTACCGGCGACTGGTGGCTGGGATGCTCTTTCACTCCGCGACTTCCCGAATACATCCTGTCGCGATTGGCCGAAGGACAAGTGCTCGATCGGCGACACAATGAACGCATGCCGGTGGACTTGCGTACCGCCGCCAGCTGGGAACTCAGCCGCGACGCCTTCCAGGCCGAAATCCGTGACATTTCGCGCGACGGCTTTTGCCTGCAAACCACTCGCCCCGGACCAATTGGCGGACGCGTCATGCTCAGACTGCGACAAGACGACGGCACAATGGATCTTGTGACTGGCAAGTGCCGATGGCAAATCGAATCGAGCGATGGCTTCCTGATGGGATGCGAATTCACTCAACCGAACGAATACGGCAGAATCCGCAAGTTTCAAGAAAGCCAATCCAAACCGGACGAGCACGCCTCTCGTAAAGGCTTCTTCTCGCGGCTCATCGGGCGAAGTTGATCACCAGCGCCCTGTTCAGGCCCCGTAGTTCCTCGGGAATTGTACCACAATGCGCGGAACAAGTGTTGTGGGCCAGATCCAATTCTCGGTCCCAACAAAAGGTATGGCAACTTGATCTCATTCGACGGGAGTCCGACGCGTGGGTAACGCCGCATGGCACTCGCGAAGCCAATTCGTCAGCTGGCTATACATTTGATTCGCGATTTGCGGTCAAACTCCCGCCAGGTTCTGGTATTCGCCTATGTCGGAACTCAAATCATAGAGCTCGATGGTAGGAATTCGGTAGGGATCAAAGTACGTGGGCGGTCCGCCGAATAGGCGTCCGAAAAAGCATCCCCTGCGACGCCAAAGCGTCGATAATGGGCGTTCGTAATTTGCCATTCCCCTGACAACTCAAATCCGACCATCCCAGGTCATCCGCCATGATCCATACAATGTGGGGTAGTTCCGCGCGGACGTAGGCGGCACTACACGCCATTAGAATTCCCATTAGAATTCCGCCGAGCGAAAGGCCTCGGAGTTTTACCAGCAAGATGGAACGAGTGTTTTTCATTTTCCTTGGGCTCCCTCTTCCCGGTACCAGCGATGCCACGCGATGATTACATGGCAAATCTCTGTGCCACGTCTGGTGGCGCTGGAGCATAGGCCAGTGGCTCCATGGAACAACCCGCTCGCCCTTGGCTCAAACTCCGCATGGCACTGGAATATCCGAACAGTTCGGCCAGCGGGGCGTGAGCTTCAATAAACGCCAAATTGCCACGTGACTCGGTGTGCGCAATGATCGCTCGACGCTGCTGCAGGTCTCCCACAAAATCCCCCATGTGCTCGTCGGGCGTCGTGATGTCCAGCTTCATGACGGGCTCCAACAGTACCGGCCCTCCCTCGCGCAATGCCCGTTCGAAGGCGTCGCCGGCCGCGATCCGGAATGCAGTTTCGTTCGAGGCATCGGGGCTGCTTTCCCCCCCCATTACCGTGATCTTGACCTTCATCAATGGAAAGCCACCGATCAAGCCGCCACCTTCGCCGCGGCCCTTGAGTTCTTCCATCGCGGTGACCAGGAATTCGCCAGGAATTTCTTCCGCCGGGCATTTGCTGATCACGACCACCGGCTGCGACAGCTTGTCGTCTGGCTCCATGCGGATCCTCAATTTTGCGAACAGCTGCTGACCACCTATTTGGCGGTGACATTCCCCCACAACATCGGCCACTCCACCGACTGTCTCGCGGTAGCTGACCCGTGGCTTGTGCACCTTTACGTTCAAATTGAAATCACGTAACAAGCGGTGTTTGATCACTTCCAGATGCAATTCGCCCATACCACTGATGAGCGTCTGGCCCGTCTCCCCGCTTTCGTCGGCACGGAACGTCGGATCCTGGCGTTTCATCATCTCCAGCACTTCCGTCAGTTTCTTGCGATCGGTTGTTGATTCGGGCTCGATCGCCATCGAGATGA
>JAGQPD010000776.1 GCA_020426865.1 Planctomycetales bacterium | reverse complement strand
CAGTTTTCGGGGCCGGACACTTACACGGCGAATTCGTTGTTGGATTTTTCGCTGTTGCAGCCGTTGTTGCGTGCGGGTGGTCGGGATGTCGTATTGGAGCGGCTTACGATTGCCGAGCGCACCTTATTGGCGAACGTCCGTCAGATGGAGCGATGGCAACGCGGCTTTTACGTCGAGGTGACGACCGGTCGTGATGCGGGCGCGGGTCCCAGCCGTCGTGGTGGCGTGTTTGGTGGTGCAGGGCTGGAGGGCTTTACGGGGGTTGGCGGGGGAGGCTTTGGGCGAGTTGGCGCGACAAACTTCGGGAATCAAACCGGCGCTGGCGGCGGGCAGGCGGGTGGCTACCTGGGTCTGCTGCAAAGTCAGCAGGACATTCGTAATCAGCGTGCCAATATTGCGTCATTGCGGTCAAGTGTGGCTCAGCTGCAGTCGTTTTTCCAGGCGGGGCGCATCGATTTCTTTCAGGTCGAGCTTGCTCGACAGGCACTTTACAACGCCGAAAGCCGACTGTTGAATGCCGAATCGACGTATCAGCAGACACTTGATGAATTCAAACGCACGCTTGGTTTACCCCCGTATCTCGTCGCGACGATTGACGACACGTTAGTGCGACCGTTCAACCTGATTGACGAGCAAGTGGTACCGATCCAAGAGCGGTTGACCACGATCCAGGAACGAGTGGGCGACGACATTATCGAATTGTTGAAATTCTCAAAATCTCCCGCAGAGGAGGCTCGTGGCGACGCTGATGCTGATACCAGTGGCGCCGATCGGGGACGGGTAGCGGACGGAACGCGCCGGGCGGGTGATGGAGCGGCGGACGAACCGGGAGCGGCGGAGGAACCGGGGGCAGCGGAGGACCGGGCAAATGGTGTCGGCGATGAGCCCACACCGGAAGACACTCCGGCGGGCAAGGCGGGTGCGAGTCTTGTTCAGTGGGATCAAACGGCCGACCGATACTTGGCCAATTTGTCGGCTGCGGCGGAGCAGGTCGACGAGTTGTGTGCGCGGGTCATTGAACAACAAGTAGGCCGCGTCAAGGACGACATCGAGAAACTACGGAGCACGGTGGGACAGCGGCGTGAGGATTTGGAGCGACTCCGAGAGAAGATCGAAGCAGCCAATCCCGATGAGAGCCCATTAGCGGGACAAATGGCTGAAGACGAAGAAGTGCCAACGATATTGCGTTCCGACCAACTGATGGAGCTGCCCGACGAATTGATGCGAGCGCTCGCGACGGTTGAACGACGATTGCGGACGGCGCGCGAGGAATTGGCGAAGACGAGTGAAAAGATCGAAGCCTTACGACGTGAGGGCCCGCGGTTGAAGACTGTCGACCTGAATGATCGACTACGGGCGGACGTGATCGCCCCGCTGCCAAATCAGTTGACATCTTTGTCGGCGGTGGTCTTGGAGTTGGTATTGATTCAGGCCCGTGCTCGCACCGAAAGCATCACTTTGATGCCTGTCGAGATATCATGGCGCACGGCCAACGAGATTGCTCGATGCTATCGACGCGACTGGATGAATGCACGTGCTGCATTGGTAGATTCGTGGCGACTGATTCAGTTTAACGCGAACGATCTCGAAAGTGACTTGGATCTGGTATTCAGCGGCGACATATCCACGACAGACGATAATCCGTTCCGCTTCCGCGGCACAACGGGAAGATTGCGAGTCGGATTGGAATGGGATGCGCCGCTGACTCGGTTGGCAGAACGCAACAACTATCGTCAATCGCTGATTGAGTATCAACAGGCGCGGCGTAGTTACTACCGATTCGAAGACGGTGTTGCGCAAGGCCTCCGCGCCACAATACGGACGATCGAGGTCGATCAGTTGAATTTCGAATTGCGTCGAGCGGCCGTGAAAGTGGCGATCAATCAGGTCGAGCTGGCTCGTCTGCGGCTGCAGCAGCCGCCACGGCCGGAAGAGGAAGCCACGCTAGGTGCCACGACCGCGCGCGACCTAGTGTCGGCACTCACCGACTTGCTTTCGGCCCAAAACGACTTTCTCAGCGTCTGGACCAACTACGAAGTGTTGCGTCGCACGTTGGATATGGACATGGGGACAATGCAACTGGATTGCGACGGCATCTGGATCGATCCAGGCGCCTTGGTGGTCGAAAACTTGCTCAGCGCCACCGAGATGGATCAGATACCATTTCTGCGAAGCAACGAGTCTTCGGTATTGCCCGACTCCCATCAGCCGCAACAATGGGAAACGCCTTCGGACGTCGAGCCATTGCCGCAACCGGACGGAGGTCCTGAACGGCCGACGGTAGGTCGGCGAGATGCCAACGAGCGACCTGTCGTTGCGCCGGCCTCGTACGCGGCGCCGCTTCCCGGCAAATCCCGGCGACCGGGGGTCCTGCGGCGACTCCCGTAGGCTTTGTTTCGGTGTTCGCGAAGGTTCGTGAAAGCGGTCGATTTCCCGGCGTGACTTTCGGGCGATCACCCAGTACAATGAACTGGTCCAGTGGTTCACGACGTATCCCACCCGAAGAGTGCTCGGAGGGGGCCGGCAGCGTTGGCTTGCACCTCCGCGATCCCACCGACTCGAGAAGTGTCGACTGACGCGCGATTGTGAACCTGGCAATTTGCGTGCGTTCGCATTCTGACCGTATTCCCACCTACGACGAGGATTCCCCGCATGGCCCATGTTGTTCGTCGGCACAGACGTCATCTGCTCGCTCGAGGCAATCGGCATCCCAACGGTGCTGATCGAGGTGTGCGAGGTGTGTCGATTATGTCCGTCCTGGCAGTGCTGGTCGTTGTGGCCGCCCTTGCCACGGGAGGATGGATGTATCTGCGCGGAGGGCGCGGGACGACGTTGCCCGACGTGATTCCCTACAAGGCCGAGCGCGGTCCGTTTCGACATGATGTGGTTGAGCGAGGCGAAGTGGAAAGCTCGCGAAATATCGAAGTACGCTGCGAGGTCAAGTCCCGCAACAGTTCGGGAATCGCCATTATCGACGTTGTCGACGAGGGGACTCACGTTCAAGAAGGCGATGTGCTGATCCGCTTTGATTCGTCGGCGTTGGAACAGGAGTTGGTACAACAGCAGATTGTCTGCAATTCCGCTGAGGCGACGGAAGTGGAGGCGCGAAACACTTTTGAGTCGGCCGAGATTGCCAAGAAGGAGTACATCGAGGGGACGTACCATCAAGAAGAGCAGCAGATCCAAAGCGAGGTATTCATTGCTGAGGAGAATCTGCGGCGTGCGCAAGAATACTTGACGTATAGCGAGCGACTGGCGGCGAAGGGATACGTGACGGCACAGCAGTTGGAAGGCGATCGGTTCGCGGTCGAGAAAGCGCGGACCGAGCTGGACGCCGCGAAGACTCGGCTGCGGGTGTTGCAGGAATACACGAAAGTCAGGATGCTCAAGCAGTTGGATACAGACATCAAGTCGGCAGAGGCAAAGTGGAAGTCGGCACAAAGCAGCTTTGCGTTGGAAAAGAGCAAGCTGGACGAGATCGAATCGCAAATCAAGAAGTGCACGGTCCAGGCGCCGCAAGCGGGTCAGGTGGTCTACGCCAACGAACAGAGTAGTCGGAGCGGCAGTGAGTTTATCGTTGAGCCTGGGGCGATGGTGCGAGAACAGCAAACGGTTATCAAGTTGCCGGATCCCGAGTTGATGCAAGTGAAGACGAAGATCAGCGAATCACGTATCACGAACGTTCGCCAAGGGATGCCGGCGTCGATTCGCCTGGATGCGTTTGGTGATGAACTACTCAAAGGCGAAGTGACTCGTGTGAATGAGTATCCCGAGCCATCCAGTTGGTATAGTTCACAGGTGAAGGAGTATGCCGCATTTGTGCGAATTGATATCCCGGGAAGTCGCATTCGCCCGGGATTGACGTCGGAAGTTACGATTCATGTCCGCAAGATCGAGGATGCCTTGCAGGTGCCGGTTCAGGCCATTCACGAACACGGTGCGAAGTTTTACGTAATGGTCCGCAATGGAGAGGCGTGGGAAGCGCGCGAGATTGTGATGGACGCGACGAACGACAAATTCGCCGTGATTTCTCAAGGCTTGAGCGAAGGGGACGTCGTGGCTTTGAATCCCCGTGTCTTGGTGCCACATGTCGACCTTCCCGAGATATCGCGACAGTCGGAAGTGGCTGGTGGCGTGCAGATCAGTAGCGACGCGCCGCCAGAGACGCCACGACGCCGCGTCGCGTCGGGAGGAGAAGGAGGAGGAGGAGGAGGAGGGGGCCCGGGGGGGGCCGGTGGCGGCGGATTCAATCCCCAGCAGATCGTCAATACGATCTTTGCCAATAACGACGCTGACGGCGACGGTAAGTTGTCGTCCAGCGAGATCCCGGCCGAGCAGGCAGGGCGGATGGCCGGTGCTGACGCCAACGGTGACGGAAGTGTGGATCGGCAAGAGTTGATGCAAATGTTCCAGCGTCGTGCCGCGGAAGGGGGCGGGCAAGGCGGCCCAAGAGGTCCCGGAGGACAAGGGGGACCACGATGAAGTATGCGGCCCAGATACGGAATCTTCGCAAAGACTACGTCTTGAAGGGCGAAACGGTACAGGCGCTGCGCGGTGTATCCTTCGATGTCCCCAATGGCGACTACGTGGCGATCATGGGTCCTTCAGGTTCCGGAAAGAGCACGCTGTTGAATTTGCTTGGGTGCCTCGATAAGCCGACCGGGGGCAACTTGTTCATGGGTGAGGATGATGTCGCGCAGCTGAACGACGACCAGCTGTCCTATATTCGGGCCAGCCGTATCGGGTTTATTTTTCAATCATACAATTTGATACCTCAACTATCGGTGCTGGAAAACATCGAGGTCCCGATCTACTATCAAGGGCGATTGACGGCAGAAAGCCGCCAACGCTGTCGTGATTTGGCGGGGATGGTGGGGCTTGGCAATCGCCTGACGCATCGGCCAACGCAATTGTCAGGCGGTCAGCAACAACGCGTCGCGATCGCCCGCAGCTTGATCAATGATCCGTATTTCATTCTGGCGGATGAACCGACGGGAAATCTCGATTCCGCGACAACGCACGAGATCCTCGATATCTTCGATCGTCTCAATGGTGAAGGCCGCACGATTATTTTGGTGACACACGAAGATGAAGTCTCCGAACGTGCGAAACGCGTGGTTCGATTGCGCGACGGCTTAGTTCAATCGGACGAACTAAACCGACAAGAGATACCGGGGTAACGCCAATGTTTCGCACGTGGAAGCTGGGAATCAAGAGTTTGTTGCTGCATCCGCTGCGGTCGTTTTTGACTATCATTGGCATCTTTATTGGCGTTGCCAGCGTGATCTGGTTGTTGGCCATCGGTGAAGGGATCAGCAAGAAGGCACAGGAGCAAATCGAGGGACTCGGCGCCGATAATATCATTGTTCGATCGATCAAGCCGCCCAATGAAGCGACCGCCAACATCCGGGGGCCGGTGCCCTATGGCTTGCTGCGGGAGGATTACCAGAAACTTGTCGAGACGATCCCGACGCTCAAAGGGGCCATACCGATCCGGGAACTTCGCCGGCAATTCCGCAACGGTCCCAGAATCGTCGACGGACGACTGGTGGGTTGCACACCCGACTACGCGGATGTGACGCGACTGAGGATGGACCGCGGAATCTTCCTAACGGACACGCATGTGGAAGAGGGGCGTAACTACTGCGTGTTAGCCGCCGAAGTCGCCGAACGGCTGTTTCCGTATCAGAATCCGATCGGACGAAGCGTACACGTGGATGATGATACCGACTACTATGTGGTTGTCGGTGTTGCTCAGCAGCGTACAGCCAGCGCGGCCATCGGCGGTTCACTGGCGGCGCAGGACTA
>JAGQPD010000775.1 GCA_020426865.1 Planctomycetales bacterium | reverse complement strand
TGTATCGTAGCGAAAGCATACGCGATGGCATACTCATGGTTTCCCACGTGCTGAAGTAGATCAATGTTGTCACTACCGGATTCGATGTGCTTCCATGTGTGGGTCTGTTCCTTGTATGTTGCGGTGTTATTCGCAGACGGCGCAATCCCGGACTCCGTCCCGACATCGGACAGCAGGTCGGTTTCCTGCAGACGCTTCACCGCCGCGACGTTCTTTTCCTCGACGACATATGGTCCTAGCACCAGCCACTCTCGCAGGAAGGCCTCCTCCGGTATGGACTCGTAGAAAGCTTGCGCAGCGCACGATGGCGTCCACGTCAGTATGGTGACGATCATGACAACACCGAACCAAGCTGATGTGATAACAGATTTCATTGGCATGCCTGTCATTGATGGTGTGTTCGCTGTCATATAGCCCCCTAATACCGTTGTTTGACACAAGATCGATGAGCCCAGTATCCAGTCATCGTACCGTCCGAATTGGCACGGCAACAGCCTTGAAGCACCGCGAATCATCCAAGACCATCTGGTCCCTTTCGCGTATTAGTCCCCGATCACGCCCAGCTCCGCGATCGATGCCCAGGGGCCGCCATTTACTTCCGAGAGGATCCTCACGCGAACGAAACGCCCGGATACCGCGTCGCACGTCGCCTCTTGCGATCGCTTCACCTTCTTGAATGTTACCTTCGCCACCGGTTCGCCAAATTCGTCGGACGTTTCGCTCACTGAAAATTCGCATTCCGCGACGGCGCCATTCCAGCCTCCGTCCTGCCGCGCCAAATACCGGAACCCCCGAATCGTCGCCGTGCGGCCAAGGTCAATCACCAATTCATGTGGGTGTCTTGCCAGCTCGGCGCCGAACTGCGTGTGCCAATGCGTACGGGGTTTGCCATCGATTGCATGCTGTGCCAGCCGATTGTTTTCATTCGATTCACTGCTGAATCGAACTACCTTCCAATCTTTACGTAGCATCAGCCCTTCTTGCGACAAACCATTGACACGTCCCGTAGAGGCATTCGCCGGATCGCGGCCACCGAATTTGGCTGCGCGATCCCGCTCGTGCATCTCGCGACGGGCAAATGTCCCTTCCACGACTGGCTCATGTGCCTCTTCGGCATAGGCCGCCAAGCGAGTGGCAATTTCGGGACGGTCAGCGGCAACGTCTTGTTTCTCGCTAATGTCCTGAGCAAGATCGTAGAGTTCCCAAGGCTGATTCGGCCCCGGCCGAATCGCCTTCCAATTCCCTTCACGGACCGCAGTCTGTCGGCCAAGTTCCCAATACAGATACTTGTGATGCGATTGCTTGCGTCCTGCCGCTTGCTCTCCGATCAACTCGGGCACCAGCGACATTCCATCGATATCCTCCGGGGCTTTATTACCCGTCAGTTCCGCGATCGTCGGCAGGATATCGGGAAAGTAGCAGAGCAAGTCGCTGAGGGTACCAGCGGCTATCTTACCTGGCCAACGTGCGATCATCGGGATTCGCAAACCGCCCTCGTAGAGGTTCCCCTTTTTCCCTCGAAATTCGACGCCAGTTCGCGGATTGACGTTGGCGCCATGGATACCACGCGGATGCTGGCCGTCAGCAAAATAGTCGGCGCCACCGTTGTCACCCGAGAAGAACACGACCGTCTTCTCGTCCAATTCTAACTCAGACAGCAGATCGAATACTTCGCCCACTTGGCGATCCACCATTGCGACCATTGCGGCGTAACGCTTGGCCTGCTCCGGCCACGGTTTGTCCTCAAAAATTGCCCAAGCTGGATCGGAATCAGGTATATCGAAGATCCCGTGCGGCGGTGTAATCGGTAGGTAGCAAAAGAACGGCTGGTCCTTATGATCGCGGATAAACTGTTTTGCCGCGTCGAAGATAACGTAGTGCGAATACGTTTCGCCGTCGCTTGACCCTCGATTGTCTTTCAGCGGCACCTCCTCGCTGTTGCGGATGATATACGGTGGATAATAACTGTGCGCATGCACTTGATCGTAATAGCCGAGAAACAGATCGAATCCATGGTGTTCGGGGACGCCGGTGGACCCGCGACCACCGCAACCCCATTTGCCAAATCCTCCGGTCGCATAGCCGGCCTGTTTCAGGACCGACGCGACAGTAATCTCGCCAGCGCGCATCGGCGTGCCACCGCCGTTGGACCGCACCGACGTGTGGCCGCTATGTTTGCCGGTCATCAGACAACATCGCGTCGGTGCACAAACGGACGAACCGGCCAGAGCTTGAGTGAATCGCATCCCCTCGCGAGCCATCCGATCCAGTCGCGGTGTCTGTATGTTGGGATTTCCCAATCCCGATAATTCATAGTAGCCCAGCTCGTCAGCGATAATATAGATGACGTTAGGAGGTTCTGCCGCTCGCACACTTGTCACAAGTGCCACGAGTAGCGTTGCCACAACTTGCCATAACGGCGACACCGAAAACGCATATCTCATCGCGATCATTCCTCGCAAATGTGAACCGGTTGAACCATGCAAAGCGAGAGTGCGTCGGAGTTCGATCAAATCACACCGACACCGTGGTTGACGCATCCCGACGCGCGCCCTGCTGCCAGCGTACTTCATCATCGATACCCGGTCCAGCAGGCGCGATCTCCGCGTTACTCGGGTCGAATCGGCTGGAACCACGCTCCCAGCGGGCGTTTTTCAGGACTTCTCGCTATCGAATATTGGCCGACGATGGGCGTCGTATGACAATCACTTCGTAGTGAGCAAACGTCGCAGTTCGACGCCGCCCAGTGGGTTTTGAGCCGGTTCCCGCTGCTAACAACCGGGACTCGTTGATTTTCAGGGGTGAAAGGAAGAAGTAATGTTTACAAAAACGAAGATGTGTGGCGTGGCCCTGTTAGCGTTGGCCGCCATCAGCACAACCGGGTGCGTAATAACGCCTTATACCGGGTACGTCGCCAAGAGCCGTCAGGAAAACATCAGCTTTCACGGCTGGTCCCTCGATCCGAACGCTAGCGTCAAAGTATACGCACGCAACAAGTACACTGGAAACTACGACGTGATCGCCACGACAACGACCGGAACGACGGCCTACAACTATTATGGCGAGCAATGGTACTATTGGCACGTCAACAAGGTTATACCGTCGTCGTATTGGAACAACGCGAATTCATGGTTCAAGGCCAGTTCGCTGCTAAGAGTAAAAATCAACGGCTACGATGCCACATCGTTCGAAGAAGGGTTTTATTACTATCTTGACGAATATGATACGCTGGGCGATCTGGTCAATGATCGCGCACAAGGGACGACGATCTGGATCGCCGCGGAAAAATAGTGTCCATCCGCGCACGCGGATCACTTCTACGTCGGAACAAGTTCGTACGAGTCTCCAGAATCTGGCGCGGTCGGCCTCTGCCGATCGCGTCTTTTCTTTGCGCATTGCGAATTATGAGTGCCATGAGGGGAAACTCGGTGCTGGTTGCATTTACCGAATAGGGATACCGCCTTCCCCCGTCCTTGCCAAAGCGCGCATTCGAAAGTGATAGGAGTCATTCATGTCCGCTTCCTTCGCACTTACCGGTTCGACCTCCCTTGAGCGTGAACGATCAACGACCCTGGAGTTACTGCAGCAGACGCAGTCGTATCTGAAGCAACGCCTTGCAAACAAGGCGCCGGACGCCGTGCTCACCAATGCCTGGGAGACCTTCTACGAGGTTTACAGTGGAGTGGTACGACGGTTTGCCGTTGCCCAGGGCTTGCGCGGATCGGATGTGGACGACTGTCTGCAGGAGGTGTGGGTAGAAGTCGCCGAGCGACTGGTCGATTTCGAGTATTGCGATGCCCGACCGGGACTGAGAGCCTGGCTGTATGCAATTGTTCGCAGCAAGGCTGCTGATCTTTTGCGGCGCAGGCTTCGGCGACAAACACAAAGTCTCGATCCCATCGTTGGGTCCGCCGCAGAGCCGATTGGTGATTTGCCGGGACCACACGTGCGGCTCGAACGCTCATGGCACCGCTCACTTGTCCAGACGCTGTTGTCGAAGCTGAAGCAGCAAGTCTCTGACGTCAATTACCAAGTGATCTCCTTGCGATTCATTCATGGCCTGGGCATTGAAACCATCGCCCGCCGATTGGACATCGCACCCGAACAAGTACGCTACCGCCAACACCGCATGCTCCGAAAACTCCGTACGATGCAGAACATCTATATCGGGCACGTCCATGGTTACTAAAGGCACATACTAAATGCACAGACGCCGTGATCGCTAACAGGCTTTTTGTTTGCTGACCCTTTGAAACGCAGCCTCCCCCTCCTCTCTGCACTCCCCAGGCCCTCACCGATCAAACCGCCCTTCGTTCCGTGGTCAAGACTACCGCGGAGGACGCAGCGAGCGCAGGGGGGCT
>JAGQPD010000774.1 GCA_020426865.1 Planctomycetales bacterium | reverse complement strand
TCGAACGTCCAGCAATAACATGTCGACGTCCTGTTGGCGCAAAGTCTCCAACCCCTCCTCGGCTGACGAGGCCTCGAGGGCACGCATGCCGAGTGACGTCACAAAGTCGCACAACAGCTGTCGCTGGCCTGGCTCGTCGTCAACCACGAGGATGGTCGGTTGTCGCTCTTGTCGGCTACTCATGATCGTAGTAAATCCACACCTTCCAACCAGAATACGGCGCCGCCTCCTGGACGCGGTGAGTATCCCGTTCGCCATCGGTGTAGGTTACCAAGATGTCGGACAATGGCGAGCCCCAATCCCGTCCCGCGTGGCCGGGTAGTAAAGTAGGGGGCGAACAACGATTCCACGGCCTCCGTTGCGACGCCTGGTCCACGATCGGCAACCTCGATCCGGCACGTTCCATCCGCTGCTGCCACCGTGCGGATTTCGATGGTACCCTCGGCCGGCGACGCGTCGATCGCATTTTCAATGAGATTGAACATCGTTTGCCGAAGCATCTCGGGATCCGCACCGATCACCGGTTCCGCTGCGTGGGCAGCCAACGTGAGCGTCAGCCCTTTGCCTTCAAGATCACTCGCTAGCACCAAGTGTAATTCTTCCACGAACGCAGGAAACTCAATTCGCTCGAGGACCGGCACACGCGGTTTGGCAAACGATAAAAACTCGTTGATCCTGGCCGTCACTCGGTCGCATTCCTCCAATACGAGAAGGGCACGCTGCCGCTGGTCCGGTGGCAACTTATCGGATTTCGACAAACCTTGGACCCAACCTCGCACGACGCCTAACGGGTTTCGCGTTTCGTGTGCCAATCCCGCAGCGGCCTGACCTAGTTCGCGTAGATGTCGGGCCTCGGCCTCCAACCTCCGCGCTCGCCCTTCGGTTCGCAACGTATAGTGCCAACCTAACAAGGTCCCTAGCACCAACAGCATTCCACCCGCAACGATCGATCCTCGTAACCAACCCGCGCGAATACTGCGCTCGTCGACCGAATGGCGATTTAGGACCAAAATCGCCAGGTAGTCTCCTCCATCGTCAAACAAGTCCGCCGCACGCTGCAACGTGGACGGATTCTCTCGTTCGGCGTTGCCGTCAGGATCTGGCGGCGGGCCACGCCCCTGTCGGCCACGTCCCATCCCCGTGTTTTGCGGGGGAAGCCGAAAGTACTCGACCAACTGAAACCCGTAGGCATGCCATGAATCGCCCGCGACGAGTCCCACGGGCGAAGGCAACAGTTCCGTTTCACCTGCTGCGTGTGCCCATCGGTCAACGTCACGCGACGCAATTGCTGCCGCACGAATATCTTGGGCAGCTACCAATCCCTGCAGGGAACCGTCGAGCTGATCGACAAAGTAGACTCCGCGACGGCGGTGCGATTGGATTCCACCAAGATAGGCGTTCATGATCGCATGTGCCTCACGATGCAATGACTCCTGCAACAACTGCCGGTCCCCGGCGAACTCACGATACTGCCAGGCCGCCAACATACAAAGCGATGTCAACGATAGCGCGCAGATGGTCCAAGATCGGAGTTTCATTGGGTGTACGGTCCTAACGCCCAGCAACATCGTAATGGAGAATTGTGTGAGGTTTTTGGCGGCAACCATTCATTCTAACCGGCTGCCGCCCTCCAGTTCCATCGATTGGCAGTCAACGGACCTCTGCTGGCACCTGACTCGTCGTTCGTTGCCGGCAATTGGGACAGCCGTTGTCGAACGCGCCGGGACAATTCCCCCCGCACGCGCGATTGCCTGCGTCTACGCCACGACGGCCGGGTTGGTCACGTGGTTCATCGGCAATGGTGTCAAATTCTTCTTGCTCAAGGTGCTGCGCCGCGTATTTTTCTCCGCTAAATGCCAACACGCGGGCAAATGCCCGCAAATGATTGTGCGATGCACGTTCCAGGTTCTCGTAAACGAACTTCACGTCCGCTTGCTCCGTTGCAGTACTGGCATTTCGCAAGTCCTTAATGTCCAGCTCCTCAATCAGCGCGCCGACCTTCGCGGCGGCAGCTTGCGATTCCGACCCCTGCGTCACAAGCTCCTCATACAATTTCGCCACGGCCGGATCCGCAAAGCCGGCATCGGCAGCGGGCACGTCGATTCCATAGCGCGCCATCAAGGATTTGATGGCACCCATGTGGCGTTCTTCAGCGGATGCGATGCGCGCGAACATCGGCAGGTTCCATTTTTCACTCAGGGCCACGTACACATCGTGTGCCAGCTTTTCGTCGTCGTGCATGGCCACCAAGGCAGTTTTTGCTTTCTCGCTCAGGGGCGTTGCCGCTACGGCCGGGGCAGGGGGATTGATACCGAGCCGCCGCCACCCGCGCCCGGGACCGTATTGGGCCAGCGAAGCATTGGCCAGCACGATGACGATCAGGCCACCCATTCCCACAGAAAAAAGTTGCTTTGTCATTGTCAGGGTCCTTTCAGAATTTTTGGTGTCCTCAGCTCCTCGAAACAACCAGGAGAACGTGCAGGAACGTCGCCGGCCGTGTGAAATCTTTTCACACCCTCGATTCGGGTGTTGTTACTTTTTTGCAGAGCACCATTGGTTCTTCTCCTTTCCGCTGCTCTCAATCCGCTCGGTCTTCCTCCCACGCCGACATTCCTCACGTCCGCGAGCATGGTTTACGCAGACATCGTGCCAATCGCATGAACAACAAGTCAGCCGATAGAATTCGGTAAGCCCACGCCGGTGCTCCTGACATTGTCGAACCGCACCGGGAACATGTCCCGGGAACATGCCCCTGGGAGGCTACAACAACCTAGCCGTGTGTGCCAATTTCGTGTCACAGCAGGTGCCACACATCTGTTCGTCGGCAGGGCCTCGTTGATGTCGCTGGGGGGGCCCGTGGAACCAAAGCAACAGCGGCCAGTCGCGACGTGGTCGAACGCCGATCTCCACACAGCAACGCCGATCTCCACACAGCCAGCGTGTGTCGGATTCGCACATCTGGATTGGCCAAAAGGGATGCGTAAGGGGCAAAAAGGGATGCTCCGAGGGGGGACGCAGTGACCACAAGTCCTGCTTTGCTCGGCCTTGCTGCGTTTGCGCAATGTTTACAGGCAAAGGCGCGAAACTTGCGGACTATATTCGCCCGATAGAAGGAATAGGGGGATGAGGCTGAGGACCGTGGAGGAGCTAGCATGCCTGTTCGAAATCTTGACAAGATTTTTGCACCGGAACGGATCGCAGTGGTGGGGGCGAGTAGTCGTGACCCGAGTATCGGCCACACGCTGCTGCACAACCTGACGGTTGGTGGGTTCGCGGGAAAGATCTTTCCGGTCAACCCGAAGTACACGGCATTGGAGAATCTTGCGTGCTACCAGCGGATTATCGATTTGCCGGAGGTGCCGGACTTGGCGGTGATTTGCACACCGGCCGGTACAGTACCTCAGATCGTGCGTGATTGTGGCGAGATGGGGATACGGGGGTTGGTGATTCTTTCTGCGGGATTCCGTGAAGCGGGACCGCAGGGTGAGCTGTTGGAAGCGGAGTTGCGGGAGACGGCCAAGCACTACGACGGGATGCGCATCATAGGTCCGAACTGTTTGGGAATTATTGCACCGCATCATGCGCTCAACGCAAGCTTCGCCAGCGATTCGCCCCCGAAAGGGCATGTCGCGTTCATCTCGCAGTCAGGCGCCCTATGCACGTCGGTGTTGGATTGGGCCCTGCGCGAGCATGTCGGGTTTTCGCATTTTGTTTCCGTGGGCAACATGATGGATGTTGGCGTGGCGGACCTGATTGATTATTTCGCCGAAGACCGTTGGACCGAGTCGATTATCCTGTATGTGGAATCGATTACCGAGGCTCGCGAATTCATGTCAGCGGCCCGAGCCTTTACGCGGGTGCGTCCGATCATTGCCTACAAGGCGGGCCGGTTCGCCGAATCGGCCAAGGCCGCTCAATCCCATACCGGCGCAATGGCCGGTGTCGATAGTGTCTACGAAGCCGCTTTGGCTCGGGCAGGGATCGTCCGGGTCTTTGAAGTCGACGACTTGTTTGATTGTGCCGAATTGCTGGGGCGGCAGCGTACACCCAAAGGGCCGCGGCTGGCGATCGTCACCAATGCCGGCGGTCCTGGGGTCATGGCGACCGATGCGCTGCTGGAGCGACATGGCGAGCTCTCGCGGCTCGCCGATGCCACGATCGAGAAGTTGAACCAGCAGCTACCCGCCGCTTGGTCGCATGGCAATCCCATAGACATTCTAGGGGACGCCAATCCGAAGCGGTTCGGCGTCGCTGTCGAGGCCGTGGTTGCCGACAACAACGTGGATGGCGTGCTGGTGGTGTTGACGCCGCAGTCGGTAACGGACCCGACCGCCTCGGCCGAGGCGGTAATTGCGGCAGCCAAGAAGTCGCAGAAGCCGGTGTTGGCCGCGTGGATGGGTGGTGACAAGGTTCGTCCCGGAATCGACCTCTTCAACAAAGCGGGCATACCAACGTATTCGTCACCAGAAAAGGCGATCCGGGCGTTCATGTACCTTGTAAATTACGCGCGCAATCGCGACATGTTGTATGAGACGCCGGCCGAGGTGCCGATGAATTTTCCATTGAACCGCGAGAAGCTGCGGGCGGTATTCGATACGATTCTCAGCGAAGGACACGATGTTCTTACCGAGAGCACGTCGAAAGCCATGCTGGAGGCCTATGAGATTCCGGTCT
Source organism: Planctomycetales bacterium (assembly GCA_020426865.1). Lineage (GTDB taxonomy): Bacteria > Planctomycetota > Planctomycetia > Pirellulales > Pirellulaceae > JAGQPD01. The sequence continues at coordinate 3,702 of JAGQPD010000774.1, read as the reverse complement.
CGAAGACGTATGTTGCGCGGTCGAAAAAGGACGCGGTCGAATACGCCAGGCGGGTTGGTTTTCCGGTGGTATTGAAAGTCTTCTCTCCGGAAATCACGCATAAGACAGACGTTGGCGGAGTTGAATTGAATTTGGCGAATGAGGTCGACGTCGTTGCAGCTTTTGAGAGAATTGTGACGCGGGCGCGTGAGATGCGACCGGATGCGTTAGTCGAGGGAGTGACGGTGCAACGGATGGTCGCCAATCCGAGCGGTCGCGAGTTGATTGTCGGCGCCAAACGCGACCCGGTCTTTGGCACCGTGTTGCTTGTGGGGGCAGGTGGGACGACCGCCGAGTTGTTTCAGGATCGTGCGTTGGAATTGCCGCCATTGAGCGAGCGGCTAGCGCGACGCATGTTGAAATCGTTGCGATCCTGGCCATTGTTGCAAGGCTATCGTGGTCATCCAGGTGTTAACGTGGATCGACTGATCGAGGTCCTGATGCGACTCTCGTACCTCGTCGCGGACTATCCGGAGATTGTTGAGCTGGACGTCAACCCGCTTTTGGTGACGACCGAGGACGCGATCGCCTTGGATGCACGGATCGTGCTTGATCATGAATCGATTCTACATCCTGTCCGTCCCTATTCGCACCTGGCAATTCGGCCGTACCCTGAGGAATACAGCAAGATGGCGCGACTGAAGGATGGTACATCGCTGTTGCTGCGTCCGATCAAGCCGGAGGACGAGCCGATGTGGCATGAGTTGCTCGGCGGTTGTACTCCCGAAACGATTCGACTGAGATTTCGCTATTTGGTGAAATCGACGACGCACGAGATGGCTGCGCGGTTCTGTTTTACCGACTACGATCGCGAGATAGCGATTGTGGCCGAATCCGAAGACGATGGTCAGCGAAAGCTGATGGGGGTCGGACGATTGGTGGCCGATGCCGACCATCACGAAGCAGAATACGCCGTGTTGGTCGGAGACGCGTGGCAGGGACTCGGTCTGGGGTCGCTGCTGACGGATTATTGTCTGGAGATTTGTGAGCACTGGAACATTAAGAAAGTGATGGCCGAGGTCGCACCGGAAAATGATCGCATGCTCGGCATGTTCAAACACCGCGGCTTCAAGCTCGACCACACGATCGCATCCGATGTTGTCGTGGCCACCAAGGAACTAACGGAAGTCGCGGTGGCTCATTGATCACAACCAATCACGTTCCAAAACGAACTATCCAGGTTGCGCAGCGCTTCGGCCGTGTCGTTTCCTATCGAGATCACATCCAAGGCGCTGGCCGTAACCATTCTGCCGGGGGACGTAATAATGAGGCACCCTAGTCCGGTCCGAGCGTCCCACAACGCACGATCAAGCTGGCTGAGGAGACGCGGGACACCGATACTTGCCAGCAGATAAGACTCGCATACTCGTGTCACATAGGGTTGAGACTTCCAGTCACCGAACAGCCGATTCATCAATGTCATGGGCCCTGATGTACCTCCCCATCGCCCGTTGCACTCGATGAATTCGATTCGCGAGTCTTCCAATTCCTTACCGACCAGGACCATGTCAAACGAGCACCGACCGACATAGCCCAGTCGTTGGAACAGTCGGCCGATCATCCATGCTTGTATGGTAATTTGTTGTGTCGCCTTGTCAGGAAGCTCAACCGGCGCGCTCCCCACGAAGATCCCTTCCTTTCTTTCAATCAATTGTGAGAAGAGCCCTTCCAAGACGGGACCGCCTTCCCGTCGCGGAGGAATCCACAACTGAACCGATGGCGACATGAGAACGTCTTCTTCCCAGCTGTTGACAAGCACTTTGCAATCGCCGTGCCATTGGATCACGTTCACTAGTTTGCTTAGACGATCCCTAATCTCTTGTAGTGTCAGATCCGTGATTTCGTCAGCTGGCAATACAATGGTCCCTTCACCGCCGGCGGCACTGGGAAGTTTGATGCCGATCGCGGCGGACGTTCGCGACAGCTCGCGAACGCATTCTGATAACTTGGCGAGGTTCCCTGCCGATCGACAGCGGGGTACGGCCCCACAACCAAACAATCGGGTCACGACCTCCGCGAAGGCAATCTTGTCGTTAACCCATCGGGCCAAATTCGCATGCGGAGCGATCACCTTAATGGGCACCTTTGCCGCGTCACTTAGAAGCTGTGCCAGATTCCAAATGGCCGGCGAACCCATATGGGGATGCAAGTACGTAAGACGACCTGTTCGTAACCGTTGCACCAATTCGGACCGGACTTGCACGTCTGCCCAACTGGCCTCGGCAACATGCTGTGAGATGTCAGATGTGTGAGGGTGCAACCACAAAACATCACCCAAGCCGAGCTGATCCCGGCAATAAGCTTCGTAGTCTGTCGAGACAGGGCTGGTCGTCAGCACGAGATCCCCATTGCCAGCTCGCAACCTGGCTCGCTCCTGGTAAAAACGCGTGTCAGCGTTCACTCTTGTCCGCTGGATCATCGTCAGATCGTCGATGTGTAAGGTTGGCTCGCGACCTAACAGTTCCGGTATCATCACCTTCCCTGGAGCGGGCGGAGCAAGTTCTCGATGTTCACGCAAGAGGCTTGTTGCGAGTTCGTCGACCATGGTCGTTTGAGCCACGGTGGGATGGGCAGTCAAATGAGAGACAATTGGGCAATGCCGCATGTCATCGCTCCTTCACGTTCAGACCCACAATCGACGCGACACCATGACTAGGAGACGAGCGAGATGGTTCGCAAATCTCCCGATCCATTAGCAATGAGCAGGGATCGGTTTGGCAATTCCAACCAAGGCTCGTGAGTGATCTTCTCTGACGCAACGACCGTCGCCCGATAAGGAATTGACGCGTCATGACGAATATGTGGTATGCCACATATCTCGCAATCGTGAACATCTTGACGCATTGCGAGATACAACGTTTGATTCCACCGCACGGCAACAAGCATCCTCCCATCGGACAACACAATATTCAGTCTCGCGGGTCTTTCGGGCGATAGCTCATCGCTCCGGCGCGCCAGCTCCGGAATTGCCCGCGTCATCAGATGAACGACCAGGTCGACGTCCTGGCATTGTTCACCGAGCGGCTGCCCCATGTGTTGTAGCCGACTGAGCAACCAATAAAAGACGAGTTCACTGTCGGTCGTGCCTTCTCGACAAATGGCGAGTGGCGGTGAAACCTCCGATCTAAGCTGCGATTGTAGTTGCTCAAATCCAGTAATGGTTCCATTATGTGCAAACGTCCAAACATTGTGAATGAATGGGTGCGTGTTCTCGATTCGTACCTTACCTACCGATGCCCGCCTTACATGCGCGATAATCGTCTGCGCGTACACTTTCTCGGCTGTCGTGCTGAACCATAGGTCCTCATAGGCGGACTTGATACTACGCTCAACCCGGGGAAGTCCGTCCTCATACCACGCAATGCCCCATCCGTCCGGGTGGGCAATTCCCGCGGAGTCCTGGCGACTTTGGTGCATTATTGCATTTTGTGCGTATGCCAGACTACATTCGACCTTCGTCGCCTCGTTGGATATGAACCCATATAGCCGACACATTTGTTGCCTTTCAGCAGTACTCCAACTCTGTCCAGCGTTTACCTCTGGCACGCAAATCCAATAGCCGTTGCTGGGCTCGTTCTTGCTGTGCCGCAGGCCACGCGGCCAGATGGCTTATCAGCGTCCCACACCCTTCCGCGTGCTTCAGCCCTGTTTTCAGGCTCTGAA
>JAGQPD010000030.1 GCA_020426865.1 Planctomycetales bacterium | reverse complement strand
GCGTACGGCAATCGCGTATGGAGCTATGCCACTGGATTGTCGGGACCCACAATCTCGGGCTCGGGGAACAACGTGTCGGTGATTTTCGACGCAACGGCTGGAACCGGTGCGACATCCATGACCTTCATCGAAGGCGATGTCAACCTGGACGGCACGGTCAACAATGCCGATTTCCTCATCATCGCCGGCAACTTTCGTGAATCGGTAACGTCGCTTGCCGATGGGGATCTCAACAGCGATGGTTTTGTGGATTTTTCTGATTTCCGCATCTGGAAAAATGCCGCAGGCGGCGCAATCGCCGCCACAGCCTCCGTTCCCGAGCCCGCCACGCTAACCATGCTGCTGCTCGGCATGCTCGCCGTTGTTCGGCGTGTCCGCAACTAGGTTGCCCGACAGCCGATCGCGTTTCCGTCGCACAGTTCACACGGCGGGCCACTGCCGTGGACATGGCTGACGCATTGTTGAATTCGCTGTTGGATAATCTCCAACATCAGTGGATGCAGTCCCAGGGGAGCCGTTACGATCACCCTGACCCCTGGATGCGATCCAGTGGCGTTACGCGCAAGGCGTGGAATGTCATCGTGCCAGTGCCTTCCGGGCGACAGAAAATACGGGAACAAGATGATATCTCGAGCCCCTCGCGCCACACAGCGGTCGACCGCCTCCTGTATGGACGGGGATGCCAATTCCATATGAGCTGGCTCTACGATTTGATAACCGCTATGACGTTGAAAGCTCGCCGCAACCTCCAGCAACATGTCATTACTCTCGCCGCGTCGCGAGCCGTGATCCACGATGACGACTCCCACAACGTCGCCATCAAGATTTCCTTTTTCATCCGCCCCCCACGATGGATTACGATCCCCCTTCATTTCGCCTTCCTCCATCGATTGCTCTCAGTTCGACTCGCGCGCTCGACGTCCCGACGTTCGCTCGGATTGACATTCGATCGCCTTACATCGATCATTGTACAACTTCGTGGGACAAACGGGGACTCTGTCATACGAGGGTCAAGCTCTTAGACGATCTCGCGGTTAATGGCACACACTCTCAAATTCCATGCATTCTCCACGCCCCGAAACCGAACGCAGTGAGATATCGATTGTCGCTGCCAGTGTGATGTTGATCGCTGTGGTTGGAATAGGGATTGTCCTGCGAAGCTGGGGAATCGACGCAGATAGTTGGTCGACCGATGAGTATTACGATTTACGATTGATCAAGAAGCCGCTGATCGAAGTGCTAACTTGGCACGACGGATTCCCTCCTTTGTACCACGCATTGCTGCGATATTGGGTTGGCTTTTGGGGGACAGAGGATTCAGGCAGATGGTTTTCCGTTTTGTGGGGAGTCGCGACAATTCCCGTGATGTACGATACGGGGCGGCTTTGCGTTGACCGGCGGGTCGGCTTGGCAACAGCGTTTTTCACGTCGATCGCGCCAATCCACGTCCATTATTCTCAGGAATGCCGCGCCTATGCTTTTTTGACCTGCCTATCTGCTGTCACGATATGGTCATGGTTACGAGTGTGTCAAAAAAATCGTATCGGTGATTGGGGTATCTTCCTGGCGAGCTGTGTGCTGGGCGCGTACACTCACTATTTCTTTCCGTTGCTTCCATTTTCACTAGGTGGTCTTGCACTAGGGTTTGAAGCCAGCCGACACGAACATTTCCGTACGCGGCTTGTCGCTGCTGTGGTCATGACATCCCTTTTGTGTCTCCCGCTTATTCCCCTCATGCGACTCGACTTGGGAACGCAGGTCAACTACGTTGGCCAAAGTGGGTTCGGTCTGTTGCCTTGGGGGTTTACGTATTTCTCGTTTTTGGTGGGGCCGTCGCTAGGACCCTCGGCACGTCAGATGCACGAACTGCGGGGGACCGAAGCGTTATGGCTATTCCTGCCATACCTTGTGGTGCTGGCCGTCGCGGCCCTTGGCCTGGCATGGAACGCCGCGAAACCTCTGATGACGTCAAGGCACGGACGGTCGATGTTGTTTCTCGCGTTTGCTCCGGTTCCGCTGTTGGGTGTCGTTGGGAACCTGGCACAGGTGGGCTACAACACTCGCTACGCGTTGTGGTGCACGTTGCCATTGGCCATTTGCCTGGCCTATGCCTTTGCTGGAAGAGACTCTCGTGTGTCGCATGCAATGCGACGAATGCGAATCGTCGCCGTCATCCTGTATGTGGGATTAGCGGTCCTGTCGATCTACAATCGACATCATCGAGATCAATATCGAACGGAAGATATGCGCTCGGTGGCCGACTACCTGCAGCACTGCGAACCCAATGTTCCGGTGTTTGTCGTCTCCGGTTTCATGTGCCTGCCGCTGGATTACTACTGTGGCGCATCACGCGAAATCTACGCGGTCAACGACGTCGTCGGCAACCGCGAGTCGCTTGACCGCGTATTGGCAGCAATGCGGGAACTTGCCGGCCACGGCGGACGGTATCTCGTTGTCTACTCACGCGAGTTCTACGGAGATCCGGATGCGCTGCTGCTCACCGCCCTGGACCACACTGGCAGCGTTCGGCAGGTATTCAAGGCACCAGGCGTTGTTGTCTACCACGGCAAATTCGCTATGCCCGTCGCTATCGATTAGGCTTGCGCAAGACGATTTGAGTGATCTCGAATTGCACGCTGACGTTCTGATTCGGATAGCGATCACGGGCCATCGCGGTTACTTCGTCGATCAGGGGATCGATATCGAGCGTCGCAGATTTGAGGTGCACCAAGACTCGACGCTCACCATTTTCGCGAGTTGTAGAGACGTCGATGACTTCAGCATCCTCCACATGTTTCCGTGCACAAGCCTGGATCGATTGGACGAAGTTTCGGGACACACCGTGACGCTCCAAGCCTGACCATGACGACTCAACCGCAGCTAAGATGATGGCGATTCCCAAGATGAAGCCGAGAAAGTAACGTGTCCACGATGGAGCTGTGCCATGGCGGTGCGAGTCGCGAATCCCCACAGCTCGCAAGCTGAGCCCGGTCCCGAGCACGATGGCGACGATATTGGTAAGGAACAGCAGCAGGGCGCCGACGGCGAGGCGATAGTCCCCCAAGGCAGTCGACATTCCCGCGGTGGCAATAGGCGGGACCAATGCGGCGGCGATGGCGACTCCAGGCAAGGCCGACGAAAGGTTCGGGCGGCTCAGAGCGTACGATGCTGCCACGCCACTGAAGAAAGCGACGGACAGGTCGAGTAGATTTGGGGAACCTCGTCCCTGCATTTCCGCGGTCACGTAGACACCTGGCAGATAGCCGACGAAGACCCCAATCGCGAAGGCCAGGCAGAATCCAAACAACACGGCACGTGCTGCGTTGCGAATAAGTAGGTAATTGCCCTGCACCATTGCCAGGCCGGCGCCGACGAGGGGTGTCATCAGCGGTGCCACCAGCATGGCACCAATGACGACGGCCGCCGAGTCGCGTGCCAGCCCCATCGCAGCGATCAGCGTCGACAGTGCGATCAGCGCCATGAAGTCAAAATCCCAGCGCGAACTGGATTGGACGCGTTCGACCAGTTTCACACGTTGTTCGCGATCCAGTTGGGGGACGCGGGACTCGACGAATCGTTCGAGGGCTTGGCGGACGCGGTTATGAAGTGGAATTGGTGCCCGAATCGCTCCCCACGCGGCAACTCGCCCCGCGCCTTTGGAATCTTCGCGGGCCGTGCCAAACAGCAGTTTCCGAATTGTGGCTTCCCAAGTGGCACCGATCAGCACGAGATCGTAACCGTCTGGCAGGACGTTGCTAATACCATCCTGCAAATGGTCCGCCAAGGCGACTCGCAGCCGAATTCGGTCGTCTGCATCCTTCCCCAACGCACGTCGGACGATCCGCTGCAACATTCGCTCGCCGACATGCTGTGACACTTCATCGACATCTTGTGTGACATACAACGCCGTGATCGTCACGTTGTATAGTTTTGCCAATTCAACGGCTAGTTGCAGGCCGACTTCGGCATGCGGTCCACCACCCGCCGGAATGAGAATGTTGTCGAACACATCATCAATGTCACGCAGCGTTCGGAGATACATCGTCGTACACGGAGCGTGATGGAAGAGATGTCGTTCCCATTTCAATTCGTCGTGGTGCTCCGGAAGCGGTTCCTGCAAGGGAATTAACAGAAGATCGATCGCCAGCTTTGGGACTTCTTCTGCCAGAGCGTTGTCGGGTGATGCCGCCGCGAGTTTTCGCACGGATACATGCAAGCGGTGACGTTCGCTGCTATCGGTCGATGAAGAAGCTGCGGTCGCATCCGGATCGTCGTCGTCGCGCGGCGAGTACCAGAATGGCTCCAGCGCCATGCTCACTGCGGTCAGCAGCCGCGGGGATTCGTCGGTGGCGTTTGGATCTTGACTATCGAGCTCGATCCATTGCCGCGCACCTGGCGGTCCGGATTTTCGCACAGGCTGAACAATCATCAAGTCCGTCTGCAGTGCCCAAGCCAATCGTGCTCCCCAGGGGACCATTCGAGTTGCTTCTTGTGCACTGTTGACGAGCACGGCGACAGTCATCGATCGGGTTGCCTTGTTAGGGTCAGGAAAAAAAAAGGGGCGAGAGGTGCGACGTCGGCCGCCCCTCTCGCCCGAGAGAGAGAATATCTAACCAGCAGGCTGCTGCACAAGTACCTTAGGCCGCCCGCAACGTTCTGGCGCTTTTGGACCAGAGGATCCAGTTCGTCACCTCTTCGATGTCCGGCGGGTTTCCGTTGCGGATGATGCGTTTTCCCTCGTTCGTCTGCATCAGGGAGTCGACTTTGGCCCACAACGTGTTGGCCGTCATTGTGGCCAGATCTTCGACCCGCGTGATACCACAGGCAACCAGAATCTGCGCGTCGTGTCCACGCACTTCGGGAATTCGACATGCCAATTCTGTTTGATATTGCCACTGTCGAACCGTTTCTGCGTTGATCCTCGCGTGGTCGATTCGTTCCGCCATTTTTTCGGGAACTTGGCTGAGGAAGTCCTGGACGGAATAGACCCCAATCTCTTCGAACATCCGAGCCGTTTTCGGACCGATCGACGGTGCATCCTCCAAGGGGTCGTTCAAATCCAAGAAAAATCGCAGATCACCCCGACCCTCCATACGAACGGTCGTCGAACGTTCGGCCGACGATTGACGCTTGACCGGCTCGTGCTGGCGCCGTACGCGTCGACGTCGAATCGTTCGGCGGGATTCGCGTTGACCTTGATCGCCAGGAATGGCGGATGGACGCACCGACGAACTGGATGAGCTCCGCTGCCGATACGATCGCCAGGGCCGTCCCGTCCATTGTGTACGTCGCTGTCGAGCCACTTGAATCCAGCTCCCGACTAACCCTTGATCGAATCTCGCGCCGATGCTGCGGAATTGCTCGGCGCCAGGATCCGAATCCAAGTTCTTGCGGATTCGTGCGTAAAGTGCTTCAGCGTCGGAGTCCGCGAGCGAGTCGGGATCGTCGACCCCGCAGCAGACCAGCAGCCGCGCCTCGAGTTCGCTGAGGTCGGCCGCGTAGCAACGCAATGCCAGTTCACGCTGCCAGTGAAGGATGCGTGACGACGCGATTTCAAACATCTGGAGATCACGTGACACAGCGTCGGCCTCGGATTCGAGGAAGCTTCGCAAGGTCGTCAATCCCGATGCGGAGAGTTGGTCGGCAACCGCGTTATCGAAATAGCCCAAGGTGGAAATCGGAGTCAATTCGGAAACGACATGCCCTACAGTCCGGACTGCCGCCGGTCGAACTCGCGCTGGTGAGGAAGGCGTGCGAGCCGCGTGATTGCGTACTCGGCTTGCTTCTCGACGTGAGCGTATTCGACTGAAATATACGCGATCCGTTTCGTCGTGTTCCGTCTCGTGAATGCGTGCGGGATGCACTGCGTAACTAACGGTGTGCGTGTTGGCCAGATGATCGTCCAACTCGAGACAACGAGCGTGCCGCGCACGGAACATATCGACGACGTGGCGATGACGAGTAAACAACAGGACCTGATGCTGATGCGAAAAATCCTGTAGTACATCCGCCGTTTCTTCGGTGCGTTGGCCATCGAAGTTGACGAAAACGTCATTCAGCACCAGCGGCAAGTCAATGTGCTGGCGTCGATAGGCCGTGATCAACGCCAGACAGAGTGACAAATAGATCTGGTCGAAAGTGCTACGTCCAACTCGTTGCATCCCAACACGCTGGGACTGATGAACATCCTGGACCGTAAGATCATGATGAAGTGACCAATCGAGCTGCCTGTATCGACCACTGGTCATCCGCCGCAGGTATTCCGATGCTTCTGTCATAACCGTCGAGGGATGGTAGTGATTTCGCAGGCCGGCCAACTCATCTTCCAGACGGCGGATACGCTCCGCTCGCTGTTCGTGGTCAGAGAGCTGGGCGATCCGGAGTTCGACTTCATGGAGCTCGCGTCGAAGCGGTTCCACATCGACAACCTGCGGAATGTCTTGACGTCGGCATTCGAGTTGACGACGACGTTCGACGAGGTCACGCAAACGAAACTCCAACGCATCGACTTCGCGGGCCAACGCGTCGCGTTCCCGAATCATCTCTCGCAACCATTCGTCCGTTCGGGCATCCACGAGATCGTATTCAAACGATGCGTAAGGCACCGCCTCGATGTCGTACGGCAGCAGTTCATTGCGTAATGTTCCATCCCACTCGCGGTGTTGTTCGCGCACGACTAACGACAGACCGTACCGTTCTGCTTCGGCGATCTCTTCCGACAAACGAGCCCGCCGTTGCTCGAGACTCTGAACCAACCGTTCCATCGCCTGTTCACATTGTTCGAGCTCCCGCAATTCATCAGAGATCGCGTGCCACTGGTCGAGATCACGATAATCTCGCAACTGCTGACACAATTCCGCTATTTCCTCGCGGACCGACTGCAGCGTCGCGCTCATGGCGGAAGTGTCACGATGATGACCGTGGCGGACATCGAATTGAGGGTTATCGAAACGATGCGAGTCGTACGGCGAGCCATGCTTGAGAGTCGCGTGGCCATGCAATTCGTCCAGATGCCGCTGCAGCGCTTCCATCTTGTCAGCCAACGGGCGGATCAGGCAACCCGATACGTGCCGGTGGTCAAGGTCCGAAACGGGAATTCGATGGCGTCTGGCCTGCAGTTCTTCCTCGGCACGACGACGCCGCTCGCGTATATCGGCCAATACGGACCGCCATTGCCCCAGATGGACTTCCATCGTGTCCAACTGGGTATGCCGTTGTTCCAGATAGTCGTCCTTCGCCTTCGCCGCCTCGTGGAAGGTCTCGTCCAACATACGATCCCGCGTCACGATGGCGGTTTCCTTTTCTCGCAATCGATGACGCAGCGGGCCCAAGGATGTCTCCAACTCGGTGATCTGTCGATGCAGGTCGTCGTATTCCTGGTCCAACGCCGTGCGACGATCGCGATGCCCTACCAAATCGCGGTCAATCTGTGCGGCCAATTGCTGACGCCGAGATCGCAGGCTGTCCAACGAATAATGATCTCCCTGCCGATCGTAGGTACGCGTGCGCAATTCATGTAGTTCTCGTTCAATTTCTCCAATCCGCCGCTGTGAGGCATATGAGCCATCCAACTCAATCCCGTGCGACCGGGCCGAATCCAATAGACGCTCGACATCCAACGGCTTCGTGAAATCCACCGAAAATGTGCGATCGTAACTGCCGGGCGCGACGGCACGCAACGTTCGCTCCATCGTCCCCCCTTCCGCAACGCCGATCCCCTTGAACCCAGATGCACCCTCCCAAACCAAACGTCCAACATGCCCGACATCGTCGTGTCGAACCAGCCAGCCTTCCTGCTCGTTATGAATGACGCGCATGCGTCCGTGCAGTCCCGTTGGCCCCGGCACTCGACCCAATGTTGTTTCATCTGTGCGGCCGTAGAACATCCACCGCAGAAACTGAATCAACGTCCCCTTACCCGACCCGGCTGGCCCGTAAACGACGTTCATTCCGTCAGATAACTCTGACAACCTCATGTCCGAGCGGCTGCCAAAACGTTCAAGATGCAGGTCAAATACCTTCACATGATCCTCCTTGTCATTTACGAATACGTCCGTGTTCGTCCCCATCGGCGCAGTGCGGGCTACCACGCTCCGGTTAACTTAATCCACCAACCCCATTTCTCCTACACCGATCTGTGCATTTTTTGCCGCCAGTGCTAGCACATAGCTCCGGCCGTGTCCCAAGCCCCAACAATTCGCTCATCCACGGCCAACACGGGTTAGATCGCCAACACCGGGGGACACGGCCGAGCGATTCGGGCCACATTGATTGCCGCCCATTCCGCTGCAATGCGTGTCTTCAGCTCGCCAGGACGCACCAGCGGCACAACGCGGATCGCTCCGCCGATCCCGGGTTAATCGCGTGCGGCCCGAGTACTAGATTCCAGGCGTGGCTCGTGGGCCTGGGGATCGGCCGGAGCTATGTATGTCCCAAGCCCCGACAATTCGCTCATCCACGGCCAACACGGGTTAGAACGCCAACACGGTGGGACACGGCCGAGCGATTCGGGTCGCACCAGCGGCACAACGCGGATCGCTCCGCCGATCCGGGGTTAATCGCGTGCGGCCCGAGTACTAGATTCCAGGCGTGGCTCGTGGGCCTGGGGATCGGCCGGAGCTATGTGGGGGTCATTCGAGCGTGAATGACTCCAGATAATGAGGAACGGATACATTCCAGTTTCGCTTGTTGCGCAGCGTATCGGCCAGGGCCAGCGCGACAGGTTCTTCGCCGTGCGTGAGAAAGACGTGTTTGGGAGCCGGATCGAGTTGGCCACTCCAACGCAGCAAATCGTCGCGATCGCCATGTCCTGAGAATCCGTAGATCGACGCAATCCTGGCGCGCACGCGATAACTTCGCCCGTGGATTCTTACCTCACGGCTTCCCTCCTTGATCTCACGTCCCAACGTACCGACACCTTGATACCCTACAAACACGACCGCACATTCCTCTCTAACGATATTGTGTCGCAGATGATGCTTAATGCGTCCCGCGTTGCACATACCCGCGGTCGACATAATCACGCACGGCTGATCGAATTCATTGATCCGTTTGGAGTCTTCCGTACTACGGACAAGCCTCAGGCCGGGGAACCTCAGCGGCGCCTTGCCGGAACCGATGGCATTCCACGTGGCTTCGTCGAATGCATCTCGATGTTTATAGAATGTCTCCGTGACATCCACAGCCATAGGGCTGTCGAGAAAGATGGGAACATCGGGAATACGATCATCATGAGCCAGTTGTCCGATGTAGTACATTAGTTCCTGTGCGCGTTCCACGGCAAAAGTCGGAATGATAACGTTGCCGCCATCGCGGATCGTTGAATTGATAACGTCGGCCAGTTGTGTGCCAATATCACCATGATCTTCGTGCAGCGAGTCACCGTATGTCGATTCCATGACCAAGTAGTCGGTATTCACGGCAGGAACGGGATCACGGATGATGGGCTTGTTCCATTGCCCAACGTCGCCGGAAAAGACGATGCGTTTCGTCGAACCAGTCCCGTCGTCGACGTTCAATTCCAAGCTCGAAGAACCAAGTATGTGTCCTGCCTCGTGAAAGGTGACACTCATCCCGGGAGCAACTTGACAAGGCTGGTTGTAAGTCACACCTTGGAGAGCTGGCAAAGTCGCTTCGGCATCCTGTTCATCATAGAGCGGCACTGGCGGGTGTTTTCCCTGCCGCCCTTCCTTGCGATGACGTTTGGCTTTGTATTTCGCGTCTTCCACTTGGATGCGAGCGGCATCCTTGAGAAGAATTTCAACTAAATCAGCGGTCGGTCGCGTGCAATAAATTGAGTTGTGGAATCCGTCCTTGACGAATCGTGGTAGCAATCCGCAGTGGTCGATATGCGCATGCGTCAACACAACGGCGTCAAAGTCGCTGGCCGGCACCGGGCAGGTCGCCCAATTGCGGTCCAGATAGGGTCGCTCCTGGAACATTCCGCAATCGATCAGCACACGAGCTCGATCGGTTTCCAAACAATACCGCGATCCGGTGACCTGCCGATTGGCGCCGAGAAATGTAATCTTCACGTTCCACAACTCCCTGTTATCACTTCAGTCGCAGTCCGCGTGGCACGACGACCCGTTCTAGTAATTCAAACCCGGTTTTCACGGCCAGAGCCATGATCGCGGCAGGCACTGCCCCCTCCAACATCAACCCTGTATCGTTCAAACGCAATCCTGTCATGATCGGCTGGCCGTACCCTCCAGCACCGATCAATCCTCCAAGTGCCGCGTAGCCCACGTTGATCACTGCTGTCGTCTTGATTCCAGCCAGAATTGACCGCGATGCCAGCGGCAATTCGATCAGCCACAACCGCGACCAGCTACTCAACCCCAACGCGGTCGCTGATTCCAATAGTGTCTTGGGGACAGAGGTCAGGCCCGTCATTGTATTGCGAAGGATGGGAAGAAGACTATAGAGGTAAAGCGCCACAACGACGGGAAACCAACCAATGGACGGCAGTTGTACCGCGGCAAATCCGACTCCCAAAAACACTAGCATGGCCAGGCCCGGAATCGTCTGTACGATCTCGGCAGCTCCCACAATGAACCAACCTTGAACTGGCCATTTGGCCGCAATAATCCCCAACGGTAGCGCCACGCAAATCGCCACGGTTAGCGATGTTACCACCAGCCACAGGTGCGCCAGCGATGTCTTGAGGATCCGCGTCGTGCGGCCGTCCTCGTTCACTTCGACATCAACATTGAGCTTCTCCCGTAGAAACTCTGCCGCGACGCGGGTCTCCGACACGTGCTGCAATTCCACTCTTTGATTCAAGTCCAACATGCTTGAATCATCAATCATCCCCGCGAGCGACTCCAATCGCGCCACGTAGTCTGGCAATCGATCTTGCAGTTCTTGCCGATAGAGAAACACGGCATTGTAATCGGGGAAATAGCCGAGATCGTCGGAGAGCACTCGTAAATCGTGCAGGACGATATTCGCGTCGGTCGAATAGACATCCGTCACGTCCAATTGATGGGCGTCCAGACCCCGATACGCCAGCGCATGTTCCATCCCCTTAACCTGCATTTGCGGCAACTGATAGCGACTGCGCAGGCCGGGCCAACCGTCGGAACGATCCATGAACTCACTGCTAAACCCAAACTTCAAATCCGGATACCGGATGAGATCCGAAACGGCTCGAATCCCCATGCGCTCGGCCGTGTCGTCTTTCATCCCGAGTGCATAGGTGTTATTGAAACCCAATGAACGCGTCATGCCGATACCGGATTGAGCGAGCTTATCGCGCATCGCCTCGACGGTCGGCAGTGCAACGCCGCTGAATAGCTCCTCGCGAATCGTGCCGGTGTACTCCGGGTAGAGATCGATCTCCCCCGACTGCAATGCCGACCATAGGATGCGAGTACCACCTAGTTGCCTTACATGCCGCGCGGTAATTCCTGCATCGGTCGCCAGATGCGTGGCACATTCGCTGAGGATAATCGACTCAGTAAAGGTCTTCGAGCCGATCTTCACATCCTGTGCGGCCGCCAGCTCCCAAGCGGAAGCGATGCCACCGGCGATTGCGAATCGTAAGGCTAAGACAGCCGCGAACGGGATGTGGCCTGCAAACAACCGCTTCATGCAACT
Organism: Planctomycetales bacterium; assembly: GCA_020426865.1. Taxonomy (GTDB): domain Bacteria; phylum Planctomycetota; class Planctomycetia; order Pirellulales; family Pirellulaceae; genus JAGQPD01. Next base: position 4,814 of record JAGQPD010000030.1, on the reverse strand, counting down.
CCCTCCAATGGACTGCGCTGGGCATTGATGAACTCACTGACAAAAGGTGCCACGGGGCGACGGACCAAATCCTCAAGCGATCCTTGCTGAATGATTTCACCACTTTGAAACAGCACAATGGTGTCTCCTAGGTATCCTGCTTCGCCAATGTCATGAGTCACCAAGATGACCGTCTTCTGCAACTCGCTAAAGATCCGCTTCAATTCCGTCTGCAAGTCAGAACGGATCAACGGATCAAGAGCTCCCATTGGTTCATCAAGCAACACGACATCCGGGTCCATGAACAACGCGCGAATCAGGGCCACACGCTGACGTTGACCACCAGAAATCTGTACCGGATAGCGATCCAGCGCTTCGTGGGGCAAATCTGTCAACTCGGTAAGCTCGCGCAGTCGCGCTTCGCGGCGGTCCCGCGGCCACCCCAATCGCTTCGCCAACAACTCGGCATTGCCCCGGACTGTCAAATGTGGAAAAAGACCACCATCCTGAATCATGTACCCCATGCGGCGACGATAGTCCCGAATATTCTCCGGCGTCAGCGGGTTACCATCAAAGAGGATCTCACCCGAGTCCATCGGCAACAGCCCCACAATCAGCCGCAACAGGGTCGACTTGCCGCAACCACTGGGTCCCAGCAAGACCGTCGTCTGCCCCTTCTCCAATTTCAGATTCGTCGGCTGCAATACCCGGAGTGCCCCGAATTGTTTGGTAAGATTCCGAATTTGCAACATTGGGCGCGAACTCCAAAACCAGCCATCGACGACGCACGCAACCTGGACGGATCCCGGTCGCGACGATAGGATTTGTTTGTCGTAGGGTAACAGCCATGCCGCTACGTGTCCATTGAAGCTGACGTCAATTCCGCCCCCCTTGATTGGATGGACGTATATACTCACCCTCTGCCGGATCCCCCCCTTCCCTTGCTCGTCACCGGCCTGACTGGCGTGAGCGGATACAACGCGTTTCGCTACTTCTACGACCGGTATCCCGGACAAGTCGTTGGCATACGACAATCCAATAATTGGCCCCTCACCGGAAACGGGATTGTCCCGTGCGATGCCGAAGATGTTGTCGGGCTCACCGAGTTATTTCGACACCATCGCTTCCGATCGGTGCTCAATTGCGCTGGAAACTGCGCCCTGAAGTCCTGCGAACTCGATCCCGACATGGCCTGGCGACTTAACCTGACGTGCTTGCGAACGCTGTTGCACGTCGCCGCTCAGTCCGCTTCCCCAATCCGCCTGGTTCACTTGTCAATCGACCTCGTCTTTTCCGGTACTGGACAAGGATGGCACACCGAATCGGACACAACTGACCCGGTAACCGTCTATGGCAAAAGCATGGCTGCAGCAGAACATCTGGTTTCACTCGCCTTTCCCGATGCCGCCATCTTGCGGATCTCCTTGCCGATGGGCGTCAGTTACAGCGGACATGCTGGTGCCATCGATTGGATACAGTCCCGCTTCAAGCAAAACAAACCGGCGACACTGTACTTCGACGAAGTCCGCACGCCGACGTATACCGATTGCCTCAATCGAGTTTGTCAGCACGTGTTGGCGCGCCCCATCGTTGGCCTCTTCCACGCCGGCGGCCCGCGACGCCTGAGCCTCTTCGAAATCGCACAGATCGTTAATCGAGTCGGCGGATACAACCCCGACCACCTGATCGGTTGCCCCCGTATCGAAGCCGGCCCTATGCCCCCGCGTGCTGGCAATGTCAGCATGGACAGCACTCGGCTGGCGGGAATTCTGGGATTCGCCCCCTTCGATCCATGGCCACTTCCGCCGGAATTCGTCCCGACTGACCGTCATTGGCACTACAATCGCCCGGCCGGAGAGAAAAACTCGCCAGAATTGCTGGCGCGCATTTTGTATCGGAACCCTCGCCCCATTTGACGCGTAGAGACAATTCAGCACCCCAGCACGGCAAACATGCCGTTCGACGTTGACGAACGCGGCACATTGCGATTACATTGCCGCAGGAGGCACATTCTTTCATTTTGGAGGATTTGAACATGATGACGAAGATTTCACAAACTTTTTCGATTTTATCGCTGGCAATTTTGTTGTTTTCTTTTTGCGTCGGCCCAGCGGACGCCGCCAAGTACAACACGGCGATTAACGTCGGAGATCCCGCGCCGCATTGGAGCGGGTTGATGGGTGTGGACGGCAAGACCAACAACTTCGACGATTTGGCGGATGCCAAAGCGGTGGTGATCGTCTTTACGTGCAACCAATGCCCTGTGGCACAGGCCTACGAGGATCGCCTGAACGATCTCGTCAAGAAGTATAAAGACAAAGGCGTAGCGGTCGTCGCAATCAATCCGAACAGCACGGAGAACATTGACCAGATGAAGCAACGCGCCGAAGAAAAAGGGATCGCGTATCTCTATCTCCATGACGAAGCGCAGGAGATGGCCAAGGCCTACGGCGCCACCTGCACACCGCATGCATTCGTTTTGAATGGCAAACGTCAAGTTGCCTACATGGGTGCGATTGACGACAACCAAGCCGCCAGCAAAGTTACCCAACACTACGTCCAGACCGCGCTGGACTCGATCCTTTCCGGCGCCAGCGTAACAAAGACAGAAACACGTCAATTCGGTTGTGGTATTCACTAGCAGCTTCATCGGCGGCTCGCTCGAGCCGGAACGATTGACATGTGGCGACGTTGAGCTTACGAGGAGTCCCCCCAAGAGGCCGTACTGGCGGTTGAACGCGGTATGGCCTTGTTCGGATCGACATTGATGACCAATCGGCTCGACGGTTCCTACCGTCGACGATCCTCCCTACCCAATGGAGTTTACCCGCCATGCAGACTTACCCGATCGGATTGCCGAAGGCATTGTTTCCCTCGCTCTTCGTTTTACTATTCACCGGTTGCCTGAACTCAACGTCGATCGACCATTCCATTCCGGTCGAGCAGGTGGGGCCCTTGCATCCGGTCGACGGCGAGGGTCTCAGGGCGATGGTAGCGCAGCACCAGGGAAACGTCATTCTTGTCGATTTCTGGGCCACCTGGTGTGGTCCCTGTGTGCATTCATTTCCCCACACGGTCGAACTCAGCCACAAGTATGGCAAACAGGGGCTAAGTGTCATCTCTGTGTCAATGAACGATCCTGAGGACAGCGACGACGTACTCGCGTTTCTCGCCAAGCATGGCGCCGATATCGAGAACTGCATTTCCGCCGATGGTGGCTCACAAACGGCCTATGAGGAATTTGGCGTCGAAGGTGGTATCCCGTTCTATCGCGTCTACGACCGCGACGGGAACGAAGCCCAGACCTTTCTGGGCTCGACCGACGGCATGGAAGACCTGATCGAGCAGTTGTTGGCCCAGTTGCCTTGACGGACCGGCGACGCCCTTGCCCTAAACATCCCCTGACCCACACATCCCCTGACCCGCGCCCCGTGACCATCTCTCGCTGCGCGCGGTTCGTTGACATCCGCCGACCCCCCTTCTAGAATCGCGGGTTTCCGTTTCAAATTCTAGATGCGTGATTCCATCGTCACGTTCCACAGGTAGGGGGAGGTTCCCAATGACGCAAAACACCGGCGGTCGTATTGATACAGTCATGCACGAAAGCCGGCTATTTCCGCCGAGTGCCGAATTTGCGGCCAAAGCGCGGATCGGGTCCGCGGCGGACTACCAGAGAATGTGGGACGAAGCCAAGGCCGATCCGCTTGCCTTCTGGGACCGATTTGCTCGTGAGCTTCATTGGTTTGAGCCCTATACGGAGGTCCTCAGGTGGGAGGAACCGTTCGCCAACTGGTTCGTAGGCGGCAAGACGAATGTATCGTACAATTGTCTGGACATCCATCGCGACACGGACCGCTGGCATAAAACGGCGATCATCTGGGAAGGCGAACCGGGTGAAGTTCGCACGTTGACGTATGCGGAATTGCATCGAGAGGTATGTCGCACGGCGAGCATGTTTCGTGCACTCGGCGTCCAGCAAGGGGATGTCGTTTCGATCTACATGCCGATGGTCCCCGAGCTGGCGATTGCCATGTTGGCATGTGCACGGATCGGCGCGGTCCATTCGGTGATTTTTGCTGGCTTCTCCGCGGAAGCGATTGCGGATCGCAATCACGACGCCAATGCAAAGCTACAATTGACTGCCGACGGCGCCTGGCGCCGAGGAAAGGAACTGGAACTTAAAAGGATTGTCGACGAGGCGCTCGAGAAGTCTCCGTCGGTCGAAAAATGCCTCGTGCTTCGACGTACTGGCAGCGATGCTCCCATGCGAGATGGACGAGATTTCTGGTGGCACGAAGAATTGGCGAAAGCCGACGAACATTGCGAGGCCGTGCCACTGGAGAGCGAATCGCCGTTATTTATTCTTTATACGAGTGGGTCAACCGGCAAGCCCAAGGGGATCAAACACACAACCGCCGGCTACAATCTGTATGCCAAGAAGACATTCGAGTGGGTATTTGACCATCGCGATGACGACATTTATTGGTGCACGGCCGATTGCGGGTGGATCACCGGACACACTTATGTCGTATACGGTCCATTATCGGCCGGATCGACTTGCATGATGTATGAAGGGGCGCCCAACCAACCGGCCGAAGATCGGTTTTGGGACATCATCGAGAAACACAAAGTCACGGTTTTTTACACGGCTCCAACGGCAATTCGCGCGTTTATCAAATGGGGCGATCAGCACATCGACAAACATGACCTTTCCAGTCTCCGCCTGCTAGGTACCGTCGGCGAAGGAATCAATCCGGAAGCTTGGATGTGGTATCACAAAAAGATTGGCGGCGAGCGCTGCCCGATTGTTGACACATGGTGGCAAACCGAAACCG
>JAGQPD010000773.1 GCA_020426865.1 Planctomycetales bacterium | reverse complement strand
CGTCATGCCGTCGACAACCAGATAAACGTGATCTGGCTGCACTCGGCGATCAATATTCTTCAGCTGCTCCATCAACTCGTCGTCAATCGCCAATCGCCCAGCCGTATCCAGGATCACGACTTGCGCACCTTGCTCGCGCGCTTGAGCGACCGCCTCCTGGCACAACTTGACCGGGTCCTTCAGTTCGCGATTCGAATAGACCGGCACGCCGACCTCTTCGCCGATCACATGCAACTGATCAATCGCCGCCGGTCTCTGCAAGTCCGCCGCAACTAACATCGGCGTGATCCCGTCCATCTTGATCAGCCGCGCCAACTTGCCGCATGTCGTCGTCTTCCCCGCCCCCTGCAGACCGCACATCATCAAGATCGTCACGTCCTGCTTCAAATGCAGCGACGTGTCGACCGGCCCCATGATCTCCACCAACTGCTCGTAAACAATCCCTACCAACTGCTGCGTCGGATCGAGCGCATTGAGCACCTTCGCCCCTAGCGCCTTGTCCGTAACTGCCGTCATAAAATCCCTGACGACAGAATAACTCACGTCCGCTTCCAGCAGCGATTGCTCGACCAGCTTCAGCCCCTCGCGCATGTTCGATTCGGTCAACTTGCCGCGGCCACGCAGCGTCTTCAGCGCAGACTGTAAGCCGTCTTGGAGCGATTCAAACATGACCAAAACCCACCGAAGGGCCCAACCTATGGGCCGACAACAAAAAATTTCGACAATCCGGTAATATAGTGGACGAGCGGCCGACTTGTAAATCCCGGGAAAACCGCCCCGCCCAACCCTATCTCCCATAAGGACTTGCGCCGATGCCTCCAATGGTGGGAACTTCGACACCAACGTACGTAAACCGAATTGGAATTAGCGATTGGGGGGGCAGTGGGTAATCAGACCCGCTGCATAGGGTCTGACCCTGCTTCCGGTTTGTGGTGCGCACGCGAGGCGAGGCGAGTTGAAGGTAAGAAAGAATGTGAGGACCCAATCGCACCGATGAAGTATCACGCTCGGAACATGCCGACAGAGACGTTACTCGGCCCCGGGGCACGGCGACACGATTGACGACCATAATACCTCGAACCACGAGGTATTAGACAATCGCATGGGATGGCAATGCCTCGAACCACAAAGCACCAAGCGGATCGGCCGTACCTGAGCAACACTGACGTGCGCCATCGGTGGCATGCTCCCCCGCACCCAGGCCCGTAGGGCCGACACACATACGGCAACGCACCCTTAACACGTGCCGGAAGTTTGTGAATAGTGACGCCAGTGGCAAAACGAGATTACCATTGTGTTGTACCTAGGGCCCGTCGCCGGGCAAACCGGCGAGGGGGGCCATGTGTGACGCAGGAGCTTTATAGCTGGACCGAGGACGCGTTGGGCGCCTCCCGTGCGTTACAAAGAGCCAGAACATTGAAATTCACGCGAGTTGCGGATCACGCGCTTTCCGTTGCCTACTCCGCAACTCCGGAGCATAGCACGAAAAGCAACTCGTACTATCTCTACACCAAGGCTTTACCCACGACTTACGCCGGTGTCGTCGCTGTTCCGTCGCGGTTCAAATGGAGCATCGAAACAAGTTGGAGCGGCATCGACGCTCAGGGTAAAGACTTGCCAGACACTCGCGTGATGATGCGTCTCTATGACCCCGATCAGAACTTCACCGCGCTCACCGCTCAAATGGATTTGGAGACTGCTGAAACACTTCAGCGAGACCTCGCAGACATCATTGCGAAGAAACGTGAGAACGCCGACTATCAGTATAGGCCGCAACTTTACGATTCGAGCCTCATTTGCACGGGCGAAATCAAAGGCGTCGGCCACGATGGCGAATTGATCATCGAACTCCTGCCCCAGATAGCCAAATAACAATCGCATGCAACGTGCGGACTGAAAATGGGTAACCGTTCACGGTTCAAAAACTGATGATGCGTTAGCTTAGCCGAATTGGCTCACTCAACCGACCCCATGACAAACGCTTGCAGTCGATCTTAACCCCAGTTAACATGCAGGTAGCGAGGTAGCGGCAACGTCCAACCTCACATGCTGTCGCCTATGTCGAATAGCAACGTATCGTTTCGAGATCGTTCAACAGCTTGGCACAATTCGGTTATTTGTTCTCTAACGATACGAGATTTCGCAGTTTCAGTTTCGTGTCTCACTCAACTATCTGCTGGGAGATTGATCCACATGGCGCACTGCTGCACCACTCAACTGTCGGCGGGCATAATCGCAAGTGTCCGTCTCGCCAATCTTAGCTTTTTCATTTTTATTTTTTCTCTCAACGCTCATGCTTCGGATGATTATCGCTGGCAGCTCACAGGCGATGGCGGCGAACTGTTCGACATTACGTTCAAAGGAGTCACACCAGAGTACGACTTCGAACCGGATGACTCTCCAGATCGGTACCTGGTGGATGACTTTTCAATCCAGTTCACCACACCGTATTCGATCCCACTAGGTTCCAATTTTCCTCCTCTTCTCCCCTCAGTTCACCGCCTTGTGACAAACTCGTCGCTATATATGATGCTTCCTACGGACGAGAGACCTGATCTCCACATAGAACTAGAACGAATGCAGTCGCCCATTCCGCTTATCGAGAATTTTCACACTCAAGGTTGGGACAATTTCGTATTTGCCATCACCCAATCTCCATCACGGAGAGTGAGTTCTGGGAACATCGTCTCCATTACGAAACTCCAGGTTCCCGAGCCACAGACCGTCTATGCATTTTTCGTTTCGATGACATTGTTACTATTGTCGCGTCGAAGCTCCTACGGCTTCGACGAGCGTGAGTTTAACCGCGTCCGGTGGCCACGCTGATACTTAGATAACTACTCACGTTCCGCACCCGAA
>JAGQPD010000772.1 GCA_020426865.1 Planctomycetales bacterium | reverse complement strand
GACCCTCACATGTGAGGGTCTGGGAGAGGCTACGCGGTTCGCCATATCCCAATTCCCAGTTGGAACAAAGCACTAGCGGTTTGTTGACGTTCCCCAGAGTTTGCCTTCCTAGTGCCGCGTCCAATAGCGACGCCTTCGCAATCGTTCATTTGATTTCGACCTTGCCCCCAAACGATAAGACGAGACCATGGCCATGAGCTATCGATTGAACATTTTTTCATGCTTGTCATTCGTAGTCCGCCAAACCAACGCAATGCTGGCGCTGGGTATTGCTGTTGGATTCGTCTCGCAGGCACTAGCACAGCGGCCCGTCGTTCCAGGAACGGGAGCGGAAATACCGTTCGTGGGCGACACGTTTACAGACGAAGATTGGAACTTCGTACAGAACGGTCCCAAAAGTTCGCGAGAAAACAACGAGCAGGCATTTTTTCCCCTTGGCTATTCGACGAACGATCGTTGGTTCGAAGGGCCAGAACGCGGCTACCCCGATCTGCTTAAGGTCGTCGAGACGCCCGCTAGTGGACTGGACGGCAGTAAGTTTTCGCTGATGATCCGTACGCTCCATTCCGGTGTGCCTGGGGGGCATTCGTTTGATGTACAGCAAGACGACCTCGTCGTGAAAATCAAGGAACGTATCGGTGCCATTCCGGCCAGCGAGGTCCCCAGCGTTGTGACTCGCGTCTATCTGCCGCCGGCAGATCAATGGGAAAACCGTACTGGCCCCCATTTCGGCTTCCGAATCACCACCGGCCTGGTCACTGACGTCGTCCAAGAAGACACTTCGCGATTTCGTTTTCGCGGTCCCAAAACCGTTCGTGAGTACGAACAATATTGGCCAGGCATTTGGGTGCACTTCAAGAGCGAGACCGATCGCAACGTCGAGAAGGACTCCGCGTTCCTAACCGTCCGCGGTAATCGCCTTGGCCGTGACTTCCACGTAAAGGACATATCAGTCGAAGAATTCGGCTGGTGGACGTTGGGGATGTCGGTCACGGCCGACGGGATGATCCACTACTATGCGTCCCCCGGCGTCGACGAATTGACGAAAGACGATTATCTGACATCCCAATTCCCGTATTCCTACCGGGCCGAAAAATTCGAGACGATGTTCTTCAATATCTGCAATCGAAATGACGGCAAAACCTGGTCCACACCGTTCTTGATCGACGATCCACAGCTGTTTGTCATGCACGCCAACCGTGTGCAGTCGATAGTGGGCAACAAAGAACGCGCCGCCGCTGAACAAGCTCGTAGACAAGAACAACGACGGCAACAACAGGCAGAGCAACAGCAGCGAGCTCAACAACAACGTAACCAGCGTCGTTAATAACGCCGCTGACAGGGCCCGGACGACATTCGCTCATATCCCACAATGCGATACGTACTACACGTATCACTTCGTGGCCACGAGCGAAACGCCGACGATGACACATACGACGCCGATCAAATGATAAATCGACGTGGGCTCCTGTAAGATCACGACGGCCAGAATCGACGTCAGCACCGGCCCGACCGACCCAATGATCGTCGTCCGCGTCGCCCCCAATCTGACAATCGCCTCGTTGATCAAAAAACTGGGTATCACCGTACAGACAAACGCCAGCAACAGCGCGTAGAGCAAAATCACCGGCGACAACGTCAGCGAACTCCACGTCTGTGTCGTCAGGAAGTGAACGACCACGAAGACCGTCGAACCGATCATCGCCAGGCTCGTGAACTCGCGACTGCCAATTCTCTGCATCAATGGCTTGGCGAACAATACGTACAACGAATAACTTACCGCCGAACCAAGTACCAGCAAGACTCCCACCGTCACCTGCCCCGTCGCCGTTGTTGAGCGTTCCTGAAACGCCATGACTGCGATTCCCAGGTAGGAGAGTGCCAGCGATGCGATGATCCTGGCGTTGAGCGTCTCCCTGAGGAACATCCACGCCAGCACCGCGATGATCGTTGGATAGGTGAACAACGTAATCCGTTCAAGCTGGGCTGATATGTGTTCGAGCCCTGCCATGTCCAAATACGATGCGAGATAATAACCGAAGAAGCCCAGGATCAACGCGTAAAGACTTGCTCGCAGCGGCGGCCGCGCTCGTTCTGTCCTTGGGCGATACAGATATAAGTACATCGCTACGTAAAACGGGCACGACAACACCATCCGCAATGCGAGCAACGTCATGGTATTGCAGCCGGCCGCAAACGCGAATTTGATCAGAATCGACTTCAGCGCAAATAAGAACGTGCCACCGATCGCCAAGAAAACTCCCGACGCTACTCTCGCCGTGGCAATCCCCTGCCGCTGCGGTTGATCTGCAAACGTTGCTCCACTTTCTGGCGAGGTGCTGTCAGTTGAGGCGCTGTCAGGTGAAACGCCGTCAGTTGAGGTACCGGCTTGGGCAACCGTGTTTGTCATGCATGTAGGCTCGCGTGCTTCCGGACAGGCCGGCTTCCCCGTCCGCACCTGCCGGCAACCGTTCAGGAACCAACTTGTCCGTGAACTTTTTGTTGTAGACCGTTTGCCGAAGACGGAACTCTAAACTCAAGTGTAGCTCGCATTGCCTAACACGACCACGCGAGATAGAAAAGGTTCGCCAACTTTACGGGTCGTTTCCCGGGTTGCTACCGGTTAAATCGTGGCCGCAAGGATCACAAGAAGCGCGTGAGCTCGACGGTCGGAGCATTGTCTCCGTCGGTTGTGTGCGTTTCGAAGTCCAGATGTCGAGCCAAAGCGATCATCCGCTGGTTGGCCACGGACGTCCGACCAACCAAACGTGTTGTTCCCCGCTGTTGGTAATACCGGGCAAGTTTATCTAACATCAATTTCCCCAACCCCTTTCCTTCGAAGTCGGGATGAACGATGATCGCAAATTCCGCCTCAATGTTGTCCGGATCCGCGACCCCCCGCACCACCCCTAAGACCACTGGCTCAGAAGTGTCGTCGCCCCGTACGGCGACGATTGCCATCTCTCGATTGAAATCGATTTGCGTGTTTCGCGGTAGATCGTGCTCCGCCAACGTCCACTCGCGTCCGGCGAATTGAAACCGAGCCGCGTCCGGCGCTACGTGACGCGAGAACTCGCGACACATCGCCTCATCGTCGGGCCGGATCGGCCGCAACCTAATCTCCATGCCGTCGAACACCTGCGACTCCTCCAGGTACCTCGGATACGGTAGGATCGCCAAGCGATCATGCATCGAGTCGGTTGCTGGCTGTACTCGGATGCGTGCATCAAGCGCGATGACGCCTCGGTGGTCAGCAAGCAGCGGATTAATGTCCAGTTCCTGAATTTCTGGAAAATCCACAACCAAATGTGAGACCCGGACGAGTGCCTGCAAAACCTCCGGCATGTTGGCCGGCGGCCGGTCGCGATAACCCGCCAGCAGTTTCGCGATTCGCGTTCGCTGCACCATTTCGTCAGCCAGTGCCAGGTTTAATGGCGGCAACGCCACGGCTCGGTCCCCAATCACTTCCGTTGCCGTACCCCCGTGACCGAATAAGATCACTGGCCCGAACGTCGCATCACTCGCAACGCCAATGATCAACTCGATCGTCCCCGTTCGATGAACCATTTGCTGGACGGTCAGGCCCGTGATTTCCGCATCGGGGTGAGCGACCTTCGCCCTCCGCAAAATGCGACTCGCCGCCGCCGTAACCGCTGCGGGTGTGTCCAAATCCAACGCAACTCCGCCAATATCGGATTTGTGGACAATATCCGGCGACAGTATCTTGACAGCGACAGGAAAACCCAACTGATGGGCACACACCGCGGCCTCTTCAGATGAGGTCGCGATCAACGTTCGCACCGTTGGTATGCCGTATGCTTCCAAAACCTTTTTGGCCTCGGGTTCGGTCAGCCATTCACGTTGGGATGTGCTTGCCTGTTCGATGACCTCTCGCGCCTTCGTCGTGTCAGGTACTTGTTTCTCACCATTCGTACGCGGCGTCTCCACGGCAATCTGCCGGCTTTGACGATGATGCACCATCTGCAGAAACGCCGTGATCGCGTCTTCCGGCGATTCGTAACTCGGGATCCGGTTTTCCGCAAACACTCTGCGCGCGTCCGCAACGGCCTGCTTCCCCAGCCAACAGGTAAGAACGGTTCGCGTCGACGAATTGGCCAAGTTCACCACGGCTTCCGCGACGCTCTGGCTGGATACCAACGCCGTCGGGGCGTGCAGCACTAGTACCGCATCAATGTCATTATCCTCCAACAGAATCTGCAACGCCTGAGCATACCGCTCGGCGGTAGCGTCGCCAATGACGTCGATTGGATTGATGTGCGACCAATTCGCAGGAAGCACCGCGTCGAGTTTCTCGATCGTCGCCGAATTCAACGTTGCCAGCGTGCCTCCTTGGCGAATGAGCATGTCCGTGGCCATGACACCCGGACCACCGCCGTTGGTGAGGATGGCCAATCGCTCGCCGGATAACGGTCGCGCCCGCGCTAACGTCTCCACCGCATTAAACAAATCCTCGATCGATTCGACTCGCAATATCCCCGCACGACGAAGCGCCGCGTCATAAACCATGTCCGATCCCGCCAACGCGCCCGTGTGTGACGCCGCCGCTAACGCCCCCTCTCGCACTCGCCCCGCCTTGACCGCCAACACCGGCTTGTTGCGCGCTGCCGCGCGCGCCGCTGACATGAACTTGCGCCGGAGCTTGATCGACTCGATGTACATCAAAATCGCGCTCGTACCCGAATCACTCGCCAAATAGTCCAACAAATCACCAAAGTCAATGTCGGCACTGTTGCCCACCGATACGAAATGAGATAAACCAATGCCATTCGACTTGGCCCAGTCCAACACCGCCGTCGATAAGGCACCAGACTGCGTTAGAAATGCCAATTCCCCCGCCAATGGCGCCGTGTGGACAAAGCTGGCATTGACCTTCGATACGCTGCTGACCAGCCCAACACAATTCGGGCCCAATATGCGCATCAAATTCGGACGAGCCGCTTCGAGCATCAACTGCTGCTGCGTGCGTCCGAATCTGTCGCCCTCTTCGTCCATTCCCGCCGTAAGTACGACAGCCGCCTTCGTGCCCAATTCGCCAAGCTGCGATACGATCTCCGGAACCGTCGCCGGCGGTGTACAGATCACCGCCATGTCCGGCGGCAGTGGCAGTTGGCTGACATCGTTGTACGTGAGAACCCCTGCGACCGATCGATACTTCGGATTCACCGGTAAGACCGGCCCTTCGAAACCACTCGACAACAAATTTCGCATCACCGTCCCGCCCACCGAATGATGCCGCTGCGATGCACCAATCACTGCGATCGACTTTGGATGAAATAAATATTCTAAATGCCGAATGCTCATCGTGCTCCCCCCGTAATTACTCGTCACCCCGGCAGTTCGTGTCGTGTTGCCGGCCGTCCTCGTCGCGCGATATCGACACCATCGCCAGCCATGCGTTTTTGTGCCGGACATTAGGACGCTGCAAATGCGATACCAGTCGAACGATTGCTGCGAGTATTCACGCGGCGGAATAATTCGTGAGCGGAACCGGAACACGCGGTGCCACGGGGGAAGGCAGGATGATGAGGGGCAG
>JAGQPD010000771.1 GCA_020426865.1 Planctomycetales bacterium | reverse complement strand
CGCTTGTGTTCAAAACCGAGCAAGTTGTTATCGTCGCAAGCACGGCCGACGCGAGCCAACAGGAGTAGCTTTTCATGATGTATCTCCTCGTATTTGGTTTCTAAAAACGTCTCGCTTTCCGATCTGGTTTCGACCGGTGACACGACGCGTTGGATGCGTTGCTCGCAACGGACGATTCGACTACTTTTTGCGCGACGTCAATTCGAAGGTAAACTCTCGTGTCCCATCCTCGGTGAAGTCAATCGACAGCTCCCTTTCCATGTTGTACCGCGGCGGAATGCGATCGACGGCAGCTGGAGGCTGGCTGGGACCGTCGCGAGTGGAGCCGGGCACCATGACTTCTTCCGGCACCGCCAGCGCCTGGTCCGGAGAAAAAATCCGTACCCAGTAACTGCCCAGTGGCAAACCTTTTTCCGCAGATATTGCATATTGCCCGTCGGAAATCGTAGTGCCACCGGAATGTCCCATCGGGTCTTTGGGAGCAAATTCAATACTTCCCGTCGCGAGGGGCTGGCCATCGAGCGTCACCTGGCCGGAAATCGCCTGGCGACCTAACTTATTGCCGCCGCTGCAGCCAATCGATAGTAGCAGCGCCGTGGTGCAAAGCATCCCACCGCAAAAAAAACTCGTCGGCGAACATGACGCCAACTTGCCGTCCAGTGGCCAAGCAGTCATCGCGTCGTCCCCCCACCTCCGTTGACGGGCGTTCCATACACATCGTCCCCAGAGACGATTTCGGCGCCCTGCGATGTACTCAGCGCCCGCCAGACACCCAGCGAAATATCATCAGAAGTAAATTGCACCGACGCGTCACAATTGGCGGTGACGACGCCACCGGGGTGACGACTACGTGCCGCATTGGTCATCGGCCGACTTGCCGAATGTGGCCCGACGCACGGCGGATTGTTCGGCTCACGCGAATCGCAATACGACGCACTTTGCATGACGTCGGGCTGATCAGAATTTGGCGGCAAATATGTCAAGAAACCTGCCGCATAACCCCACCAGGAAAACCCCCGCAGGTCATTGCCTAAGCCTTGTACAACCTCCGACATCATGTATGTCTTGCTGGTCCCGTCTTTTATTTCCTTCAACGCGACATAATCGTGTTCAATGTTGGTCCAACCACTAATCGTGAATGGCGCCCCTGCGTACACAGCGTCAAACACCTTCGCTTCGGCACCAGTCTTCACGTCACCGTCGCGGACCACGAAGCCGGTGTTGCCGAAATTCACCGCATAGTTGTGACTTGTGATGTTCAAAAATCCGGGCAGCGTCGTGCGATTGCCCGCGTCCGTCGGGCAGGTCAATGAATCGATGAAGTGAGTCGTTACCGGCAAATTGCGACTGCCCGAATATCGATACGACGAATCGGGTCGATCGTACTTGCCCTCGTGGACATAAAGATCGCCGAGACTTGCCTCTTCCAAATACGGCAATACTTCCGCAATCCATGTTCCCCAGCAACAACTGTAGGCACCCGCCGGCAATCGGCCGCGTGCCGACTCGTAATTGATGACCGCTAGCGATGCTTGACGGATGTTGTTGAAACACTGCGTTCGCCGTGCGGCTTCGCGAGCCGCATTGACCGCCGGTAATAATAACGCAACCAAGAGGCCAATGATGGCAATGACCACCAACAACTCAACCAACGTAAAACCGCGGTCCCTACGACGCACCAATAACATCGATGCCTTCATTGTGCCCTCGCTCCATTCTCGTCTTCCTGTTTACGAAAAAAGACAACGCTTAACGCGATTCCCAAGAACGCGAACACGGCAAAGATGAATTGCCGTATCCGGTTCTGCCAAAAATCAAATGCAATACCAGCAAACTCCCTGACGGATCCCGTAAGCTTTCTCGCAAGAATCTCTTACAGGTCGCCACTCGGCTGACTAGCGGCCCCGGCGGCGAATCGCCAGCAACCCCAACAGGCCAACCGTCAGGCTGATCACGCTCATCGGTTCGGGCACCATCGCTGCGACCTCGCCTGCTGACAATTCGTTGTCGAAGATCCGCAAATCGTCGATCGAACCGTTGAAGTATTGTAGTGCCGTCGGTAGTCCCAACGCACCAATCACGAAGTCGTCCGCCGTGTCGTTGATGCCGAAACCATTTGCCGGCTCGGCACTCGACTCCAACGCCCCGTCCACATAGTAGTCGGTCGCAACGCTGCCAGCGTTGTTGCGGAAGACATACGCAACGTGATGCCAGTTGCCATCCAACACGTTGGTTCCTTGCTGCATATCAACCACGCCATAGGTCGTCGATAGCAGTTGCGGACTTCCCAGGTCTTGACGCATGCCAACGCCCCACCCTTGACCGCCATTCCAGCCACCTGGCATGTACGTCGAGAAGACCCGTTGTACGCCACCGTTGCCCGATGTCTGCACCCACGCAGTCACCGACCAGCCGTCGCCATCGTCATCCAACGCCGAAAAACCAGCGCCGCCACCGACGTGGACAATGTCGCCATCGCCGTCCAAAGCCAAGGCACCTTCGCCAACCACCCCAGCCGTCTGAGAAGCATCGCCCATCGGCGTGCCGTTGTAGTTGCCCGTAGCGTCGGCACCAAGCGCTGACGCATCGTCAAATGTGTAATGAGCCACTTCCACGCCTTGGGCGGGCTCCAAATTTAGTGCCCCCATCAGCACGAACCCAGCCGCACCAGCGACCGACAATAATTCAAACACCTTCATTAGCGTAGCTCCCGTTCAATCAAACCACAGTTTCCAAAATCAATGTCCCCCGTCATCACCTCAGTACGCAGTACGCAATACGCAATGGGATCGGAAATTGCATGCCTTCCTTGGGAGCATTCAGGGGCGCGGCCCAGCCACGTACGCAGACCATAGTAAAGTAGGTAGCGACCGTCGCGTCAATCTGCTTTTTCCCCTAATATCCATTATTTTGGGCCATATAACTCGACGCTTCATCGTCGCACGCACTCGGGCCCCCCAAATCGCTAAAATGGACCTGTTTTTCGCTTTTTTTATTTGGCACACATATCCTCCTGACGAGCGGCCATCAAGCGAACGTCCTGACATGCCAGTGTCCTTGCCGCCAGTGTCCTTGCCGCCAGTGTCCTTGCCGCCGCGCAGACGCCACGGGACCAAGGTAGAATCGGAATTGCGGAAGGTGTGGACCTGCATGCGAAGTAGACACGCGAGTTGGTTGGGGAGATCGGTGACTAGAAAGATTGTTGTGAAAGGTTTGCCGGCGGCATTCTTAGTGATTTGGACGTTGGTATTTGGGGAACGGGTGTCCTCCCAGGAACAGATTACGTTCTCACGCGACATCCAGCCGCTGATATCTGATCGTTGCCTGGTGTGTCACGGACCTGACGCATCAGCGAACACGACGGGCTTGCGATTGGACATCGCCGTGTCGGCGCTGGGCGAACTCCCTGGTGGTGAGGGGCGTGCGTTCGTAGCTGGTGATCTTGAGCAAAGCGTTGCCTGGCAGCGGATGACGTCGGACGATTCAAGTTATCGTATGCCTCCGATCGATTCGGGGCTTGGGCTTAGCACGGATGAAATCACGAAGATTCGGCAATGGATCATGGATGGTGCGCGGTACGAGCAGCATTGGTCGTTGCGTCCGATTGACGACAATCCGTCTAAGTCGGTAGCGGCAGACGAAGCGGCGACCGACGCTTGGCAGCGTGCGACTCTCGATCGTTTGGTGCTTGCCAGGCTGAAAGCGGAGGGTTTGGGTCCATCGCCGGAGGCGGAGCGATGGCGTTGGCTGCGACGTGTGACATTGGACCTTACCGGTCTCCCGCCGACCGCTGAGGAGCTCGAGTCATTTCAACAGGACGCATTGGACGGGGCGTATGATCGGGTTGTGGATCGACTTTTGGCGTCGCCTCATTTCGGCGAACACATGGCGATTGCCTGGCTGGATGCGGCTCGATACGCGGATTCCTACGGATATCAATCGGACCAATTGAGTCCGACATGGCCGTATCGTGACTGGGTGGTCCGGGCGTTCAACGAGAACTTACCGTACGATCGGTTTCTAACACAACAGCTTGCAGGCGACTTGCTGCCGGATGCGACAGCGGATCAGATTCTGGCAACGGCCTTTAATCGACTCCATCGCCAGACGAATGAAGGAGGGAGCATCGAGGAAGAATGGCGCACGGAGTATGCAGCCGATCGTGTCCATACTTTTGGCAGTGCGATGCTCGGCATGACACTCGAATGTGCTCGGTGCCACGATCATAAATATGACACCATTTCCCAGCGAGATTACTATGGCCTATTTGCCTTCTTTAACAATATCGACGAATGGGGAACTTATCACGACAGCAGTCGAGTTCCCACGCCCACGTTGTTACTTCCCGACGAACCACAGCAGCAAGTGTTGTTACAGACGGAACGCGAACGATCGGCGGCCGAGGGGCATTATCGCGCTGCGGTCGCGTCGCTGACCGAGACGTTTCCCCAATGGCATACTTCGTTTCGCGCGTGGACAGTTGACTTGCAGCCGTCGGCGCGATTTTCGCTGGACGAGATCACCGCTGAAAGCGAGCTTCGTAACGACATTGATGCCAAGATGGCGGGCAAGACATCGGTTGCCAACGAGATGGTGGAAGGATACCGTGGAAATGCGCTGCGATTGACCGGCGATGACGCGGCAGAGTTTCCCAATGTAGCGGGCGGGCTCAACGCGTGGGATCGGTATACGATCGCGTGTTGGCTGTTGGTCCCCAGCGAAACGCAGACCGGCGTGATCATTCACCGTCAGGGAGGTACCGATGTCGGTTTTTTTGGCACCGAACTGGGACTCTACGCGGGCCGACTTCGCTTTAGCACCGCGCGATTTTGGCCTGGCAACGCGATCGCCATCGAGACGGTGAACGAAGTACCGACCGATTGCTGGATCCATGTGGCGATGGTCAACGACGGCAGTGGTCGGGCGGCTGGCATGCAGTTGTATGTCAACGGGCAAGCGGAGAATCGCCTGTTACGCGACAATCTGGAGAAGGCACCGGCTGCGGGCGGAACGGGATTTGTTGTTGGCGAGCGGTTTCGTTCGCCGGGGTTCAAGAACGGCCGCATCGACGAGATCGTCGTGTTTGATCTGCCACTCTCGCGCGTCGAGATAGTCGCGCAAAAGAACCAGTGGGCATCCGTTGACAAGGACCAATTCGTTCGCGATGACTGGTTGCAGTTTTATGCGAGTCGCGACGAGAAGTGCCAGGCGGCAGCGGCGATCGTCGCCGAGACAGCGCAGAAATTTCTGGAGGCACGAACGCCTGTCCTCGAAACCATGGTCATGCGAGAGATGCCCACTCGACGTGATACTTACGTTCTCGCGCGGGGCCAATACGATGCGCCGAAGACTGAGGATCGGCGCGTCGATTGTTCAACGCCCGCGGCGATTGGCACGATGCCCGTTACCTACCCGCAGAACCGACTAGGGTTGGCGATGTGGTTAACGAACCCTAACCATCCATTGGCAGCCCGTGTGGCGGTGAATCGCATCTGGCAGAACTTTTTCGAACACGGACTGGTCGCGACGGCCAATGACTTTGGGCGTCAGGGTTCATTGCCAACGCACCCCGAGTTATTGGATTATTTGGCCCGGCAATTCATCGAATCGGGTTGGGATACTAAGGCATTGTGCCGGCGCATTGTCTTATCGGCGACATACCGGCAGACGTCGGCATGTTCTCTGGAGTTGCGCCGTCGCGACCCCGAAAACGATTTGCTGGCGCGGGGGCCCAGTCGGCGATTGAGTGCGGAGATGATTCGCGATTTGGCGTTGTCGTCCAGCGGTTTGATGTCGCGTGAAGTGGGGGGGCCGCCGGTAAGCCCGTATCAACCACCCAATCTGTGGCGCGAAAACAATTCCATGACACCGGCTTATCGGCAAAGCGTAGGCAAGGCTCTCTATCGCCGGAGTCTCTATACCGTGTGGAAGCGTACGACACCCATGCCGAACATGCTGGTTTTCGATGCGACGTCACGTGAGACTTGCACGATGCAACGACCTTCAACAAATACGCCCATGCAGGCACTCGTGCTGCTGAACGACATCCAATTTGTCGAAGCGGCCCGCGTGCTGGCCGAACAGGCAATGAAAGCCTCCCCTGACGACATCGATCAACGCATCCATTGGATATTCCGCCGTCTAGCCGGCCGGCCATGCGACGCATTCGAGCTACAGACGCTACATGAGCTATACGACACGCAAGTGGCTGATCTCCAACAGGACTCGCAAACAGCAAAAGCATTGCTGGCCAACGGTGAATCGCCACCAGCGAAGGATGTGCCCGCAGCTTCAGCGGCGGCTACCATGTACGTGGTACAGGCAGTGCTGAACGCCGACGCCACGATCTGGAAACGGTAACGAAAATGAATCGAAAGTTGGGATCATGACGCAACGAGGTATCGTCACTTTGCTGGGCCAGCCAGCCCGAGTTGACGCGGGGCTCGGTGGGTTGGCAATGAATCGTCGGCACTTTTTCAGCCGCCAGGCCACCGGACTGGGCGCGCTGGCGCTTGGCCAATTGTTGGGAACGCAAAACGCGTTGGCGAACACGCCGTCGGCGGAGAAGGGCACGGGCCGCTACCATTTTCCGCCGCGCGCGAAACGCGTAATATACCTCTTTCAAAGTGGCGGCCCTT
>JAGQPD010000770.1 GCA_020426865.1 Planctomycetales bacterium | reverse complement strand
CAATTCGACTCTCCAGCGGCTCGACAAGCCGCCCGACGCTGCCACCCCGCGATATCGCCCGTCTGGGCCGCTTCTTTCGACCGCTAGACCAATGGCGGCTTTTCATGTCCATCGTTCCTCGCCTCAACCCATCACGCCTCAACCCATCACGACCCCGCCGCAAAGGCGCTATTCCCAGGTGCCCATTCAATACGATTACGCTGTTCTACTCGCGACGTAGAGCCAATCGGCGCCGGGAAATCCGCCAGAAATTCGTGAAATTCAGCGTTAATCTACCGAAACTGCCTTCGCGCCCCCCTCCGCGGCACCAAGGCCTGACCCGGAATTCACGTTTTGCAGCATGTCGGTGGTCAAAATCGCCGATTCGTCCGGCGAATCTCGACCGTCCCCGGCGCTACCACTGTCAACATTACGATCACCGTCACTTGGCTCCGATGTCGGTTCGGCGAGACGTAGCCCCACCAATTTCGCCGCCGCCTGTAGCAGTTCCCGGTACTCCGCGACCTCGGACAGCGGGGCCATATCGTCGTCACCCGCCGCGATATCCGCCAACGCGGGGGAGACCTTAAAGGCATTTCGAGCGCACTGCACGGCCGATCGCACATACGTTCGATCGTGCTTAGAGAGTTGAGCATAGACGCACGCCAACTGCAGATTGCCGACCGCCGACTGGGGAAGCTCCCGCAGCCGCTGGGCGTCCGCCAATGCTCGCTGGCAATCCCCAGCGCGCGCCGCCAACACCGCTCGACCACCAAGGGCCGCGACATCACGACCATTCACGTCCAACATGCGATCCAATATTTCGCGCGCCCGATCCGGTTCACGCAGCACATCCCCCCATACATGCAAGAGATTGCGCATCGCCGCGACCGATCGCGGATATCGTTGGAGGGCCAGTTGAAAATCCTGCAACGCCGCTTCGGGATCCGTGTTGAGCTTGGCGACACCACGTGCAATCCAGCTCTCTTCATCGGATGGGGTGAGCGTCAATCCTTGTTGAAAATCTGCGTCCGCCCCCGCCAGGTCGCCCAGCTCGCGCAGCACTTGGGCACGTACGAAATAGACTCGGGTTTGCGTCGTTTTCAGGTCCATCGCCTTCTGCAAGTCGTCCGCCGCCTTCTGTAGCTGGCCCTGCCCGCGGTACGCGAGTGCTCGATTCAACCAACCGCTAGGCAAATCGGGACGCATGCGGATCACGCGTTGGAAATCGTTCTCCGCCGCAGCAAAATCGTGACTCTGCAAATAACACAATCCGCGCAGGAAGTAGGACCGGAACGACTCGGGATGGAGTTTAATCGACGCCTTGAAATGGGCCGTTGCCTGCTCCCAATTGCCGATATCCATGTAGGCCTTTCCGGCCCACAGCCAATACGAAGGATTGGTCGGATCTTCGTCGAGCAACAGATCCAATCGCTTTATCGCCCCGTCATAGTCACGCTGGTCAAGCAATTCCAGAACTGCCATGTATCTGTCAATTCGCGAAGACTCCGCTGCCACCTGCACGTCGGCTGCACGATGGCGACCGTGGCCATCATCAGCTGCACCATCATCCGCTTGACGGTGACGACTCAACTGACGCAGATCGGCACTTTGTTGCACAATTGCCACAGGAACGGCTTGGGTCACGATCGCGTCACCATCATTCGATAGCACTTCGTACATATGAACTGCCAGCTCATTGACGTCGGTCGCAATGCCGACATGCATGGTCCGGTCGTCTTCGTTGACAGAGAGCTCCGCCAGTCGCTGATGGGACCGTGCCAACAGATACAGCAACTCCGCCGCTTCATCGACAACCAGAGCGCGGCCACGATCGTCAAGATTCTGGAAACGCGGTCCCTCCTGCCATTTAGGCGAATTGAGGATATCGTAGGTACCGAGCGAAGCTTCCAATACGGGGAGACCGGCAGCGATCACGGCCGGATCCGATTCCGGCACACTTGTCTCGATCCGTGCGGCCACAACGGCCTCGTGGAAAGCCCGCAACGTTTCTCGCGCATTGAGTTGAGCGACCTGTCGACCCCGCCACCCGGCAAACGCCAACACAGCCAACAGCATCACAGCTGCCATCGCCCCCACTCCACTGGCCGACGTCCATCGCGGATGACGCCGGAGCCACTTGCCCAATCGCTCGCGTAGCGACCGATTGGGAGCATGCACCAAGGGCAATTGCTGCAGTTGCCGTTGCAGATCCTCATGCAGCTGTCCCGCGTCCAAGTATCGCTCGGTCGGGTCCACCGCCATGCAACGCTCGACGATCGCCGCGACCGCCGGTGAGACTGCCGGATTCAACGAGCGCACGAGGGGCGGCCCGTTCTTGCGGTCATGGACCATTTCCTTCACCACATCCGCAAATTTCCCAGTGCGTTCCGCGAACGGCCGACGCCCCGTCACCAACTCAAACAATATCACTCCCAGTGAATACACGTCGGCCTGCCGCGAGACCTCGCCACCGCTGAGAATCGCACAGAGATGTTCCGGCGACATATATGGCAGCGTGCCACCCACCGCGTCACGCGCCGACACGGACCTTTGGACGTCATCCGACAAGTTAAAGTCCAACAACATCGGTTGATGATCGTCGGAAATCAAGATATTGGCCGGTTTCAGATCGCGATGGACGATTCCGCGGCGATGGGCATGTGCCAGCCCGCCGGCCACCTGGGAAATCAACAGCAATACGCCCTCGACATACGACAGGCTCTGATAACGTGCCAACTCTTCGGCACAATACCGGGACGGGGAAGACGGAGCTGCCTCGATCAAGACGTGGCCATCAACTCGTTCTATTAACGACGACCGACCGGACTCGTCCGCGACCACCTCGGCGCTGTCAACCCTCCGTACCGTTTCGTCACCACTCAGGGCTATTGTGCTGGCAAATTCTGCACCCGTCGCTGGCAACGACGCCCGCTGCGTAATCTGCCGAAGCACGTCCGCCAACGTCCATTCGCCAACATACGGCATGCAGATTGCCAGCAGCCCGTCCGATTGGTGTACGGAATAAATGGGGACGATATTTGCGTGCTGGAGACGGGCCAGGTACTGGGGCTCAACCGTCATTCCACTGGCAGGCGAAACCTTCAACACCACAAAGCGATTCGCCAAATCGTTCTGGGACACCAGATACACTCGAGCAAACGAACCACGCCCAATTTCACGGACAATCGTGAACCCAAACAGCGTTTGCCCCGCCTGGGGGTACGGGACGGGAGTTTCCCTGCGGGTCGCTACCAGATTTTCAAACTTCGGCCATCGGTCGCTGTCAACATTGAATCGGCGGCGATACTCGTCCGATGATACCGATTGTCCGGCCTGATGCCGCAATCGATACTCCTCGAATGCCACCTGGCTGACACATTCCGTGTTTTCAAATACGTCGGGAAACAACTCGAGATAATATTCCAGACGATGCGGTTCCTGACGACGCCAACCATACTCCAGGTCAACCCGCACCATCTCGGTTACGATGTCGCGATACTCGGGATGACCCCGCATCGGCGCAACGCTCCGCAGGTCCACGGCGTCCCGCGTGGCGTGCGCGGACTCCAACGCGTCGACGAAATCCTCTAACGTTCCCGAATTCAAATCTTGTGGGTCAAACACCTTGCTACGACTCCGACTCGATCATCTCCGTTAACCGCTGGCGAAACTGCTGCAATATCCGCTCCACGGTCCGCTTGGAACGTTGAGTCAAATCGGCGATCTCCTGGACCTCGTGCCCTTCAATACGCAACTCAACGACCTTGCGATTGGTCTCCGGTAATTCGGACAGAATATCTTCGATCACCATCTCCAGTGTTTTGTGAGCGAAGTCATCCGCTTCGTAAGCCCCTACCCAGTCCTTCCCCTCCGTCACCACCGTCTTGGTGGCGTCTCTTTTTTGAGCCCGATGGTGGACCGCTAATGACCGCACTTTGTTGATCGTCAACACCAACAGTAACTGCCATAGCTCGTCCCCCGGTGGCACGCTGTAAAACCCGTCGGCCGCTCGGCGAAAGAAACTGCGGAATACAGACTGCACCACGTCATCCGGATCAAATCGTGCGGCTAACGCCGTGGAAGTCTGCGACTTGGCCAACGCATGCACACGACGTGCATACTTCATGAACAACTCCGTGGCCGCGTCTTCCTCACCCTGGCGAAATCGCCGCATGAGAGAACCGTCCGACGGCGCTCGTATCGATTCGTCTCCGCTTCGTATGGAACCTTGTGTATCGGTCATGCCTTTGCCTTTTCTCGCTACCAAATAAGCCGATTCTCTCCATTATATCCGCCAATTATTTCCCCACCGAGTGCCCAAACCGAGGTTGTGCCGAATCGCCCGATCCGTAAAATCGTCCTGACAACCAACGATCTGCCACGCCCTCCCAGGAATTTCTGCCGCCATGCTCGAAGTTTTCACCGTCAGCAACCTGATCACCCTGGTTATGCTCACCCTGCTGCAAATCGTCCTGGGCTTCGATAACCTGCTGTATATTTCCATCGAATCGAAACGCGTGCCCGCTGAAAAACAACCCTTCGTGCGTCGAACCGGCATTGGCCTGGCAATCGCCCTGCGAATCCTCCTGCTGTTCATCGTCAGCCATGCCATCGAACGGTTTCAGTCCACTATCCTCGCTCTGCATGTTGCCAAAGTCGTCGACATGGATCTGAACGGGCATAGCTTGATCGTCCTGGCAGGCGGTGTCTTCATCATCTATACCGCCATCAAGGAAATTTATCACATGGTCTCCGGCCATAGCCTGGAACACAACGAGTCGACCGCCCAGCGCTCCGTCGCCATGTCCATCACTTGGATCGTCCTGATGAATCTTGTCTTCTCGTTCGACAGTATCCTCGGTGCCCTGGCACTCACCAAAGTGTTTGCCGTGATGGCCACCGCGATCATCATCAGCGGCATCCTGATGATGGTCCTCTCCGACCGCGTTTCCGAATTCCTGAAAAAGAACCGCATGTACGAAATCCTGGGACTGTTTATTCTGCTGATCGTCGGCATCATGCTCGTCTCCGAAGGCGGACATCTCGGCCACCTCGCATTGTTTGGCCATGAAATCGAAGCGATGAAGAAACCCACATTCTATTTCGTTCTCGGCGTTCTCGTCCTCGTCGACATCGCTCAAAGCCGCTATCAAAAGAAATTGCTCGCCAGCCAGCAAAGTCAACTGCTCGCCAACCAGTCGATAAACTGAACGAGAATCTGGCCCTCGCCGAACTTCCGCGCCCGTGACATGCACGCCACTAGCCAGACGTGGAACCTACTCCGGTGTTCGCTGCTGGAATCGGCTACCTTTTATTGTTACCATCGTAACGTGCTCGACGTGCGTCTGCACACCCTTTCTCCGCTATCACCACCGCCGGCAACCTGACAAAACGCGTCGCCCATAGCAATCGCCATAGAACATTAGGAGCCACCTCATGCCAACCCCCACAACACCATCTTCCGCAGCCACGCGCCGCCACAACCTCTCTCGCCGCACGTTTTTAACATCGACGGCGACCGCGACCACCACTGCCATCCTCGCCACCCCCGCCCTGCTCACAGCCGCTAAAACCGACTCCCGCCCCACGGTCGGCCAAGGTGACTATGTCTATTCAGTCGACCATCACTGGGCGCAACTCCCCGAACGCTACACCTGGCAGACAACTCACAACGTAGCGATCGACTCGAATGGCTTAGTGTATATTATACACGAAGGTGATGCGAGGCAGAAGGAACATCCCTCGATCTTTGTGTTTGATACGGAGGGGAATTTTGTACGGGCGTTTGGGGAACAGTACCAAGGTGGTGGCCATGGATTGGAGGTCCATCGCGAAGGGAGTGACCAATTCTTGTACATTACGGCGTACCAACATTTGAAGACATTTACGAAAACCGACTTGAAGGGGGAGCGGGTGTGGCAGAAATGGGCACCGATGGAAGCAGGAATCTACGCGGAAAACGAAGGCTCCGCACCGACGGGTCAATGGGGACGGGATCGATTCATGCCGACCAACACAGCCTTCCATCCCGAGGGCGGATTCTACCTGGCCGATGGCTACGGGGCATGGTGCGTCCATCGGTATGACGCGCACGGGAAATGGCTCAGCAAGTTCGGCAGTGTCGGAACGGGCGACGGTCAGTTTCAAACACCTCACGGAATTTGGATCGACGATCGTCGGGGGCGCTCGCCTTCGGTGGTGGTCGCGGACCGTGCCAATGGGCGATTGCAGTGGTTTTCCCTCGACGGTGAGCACCAACATACGATGGATGGTTTTTTCCTGCCGGCCAACATCGACACGTTCGGCGAATTGATGCTGATCCCTGACTTACAGGCACGCGTCACTTTGCTGGACGGCGATAACAACATCGTCGCGCAACTGGGTGACGACGAAGCATGGCGCGGCGAGGTGATGAAAGACAACCGTGCCATGCGCAGCCATCCCGATCAATGGCAAGCGGGCCGGTTCATCCATCCCCACGATGCATGTTTCGACCACGACGGCAATATTTTTGTTGCCGAATGGGTTGCCGGCGGCCGTATCACAAAAATGACACGTCACGCCTAATCGGCCGATGGTACTGCAGTGACCGCGCCGAAGACGTTCGCCCCGCCATGGTACGGATTATCGAATGTAGCTTCGAATCGCCTTCATTCCACAGCATGCAATGTAGCCGAACAGTGTCTAACCGACTACGATTAGGTTTGGCACCTGCCGGCAAACCACAAGAATAATCGGCTTGACACGTTCCCACACGATCCATGTTGTCCCAATCGCCCCAGGATCTTCCTGTCGCCGCACATCTTCGACAGATCGTCGCCGCGTCGCGGTCATCGCCGCTGGTCGTGACGGCACCACCTGGATCAGGCAAGACCACGCTGATCCCAGCCGCTTTACTGGACGATCTGAATTCACGGGACCGGAACAGCCAACAGCGAGTACTATTGTTGCAGCCGCGACGACTGGCGGCTCGTTCGGTGGCTCGTCACATTGCGCACTTGAGAGGCACGCCACTTCGGACCGAGGTTGGCTATCAGGTTCGCTTCGACAACGCGACTTCACCTGATACCCGTTTGATTGCGATGACAACCGGCGTATTGCTTCGCCGGTTGATCGACGACTTGGCGCTGGACGATGTTGATGCCGTCGTCCTCGACGAGTTCCACGAACGCACCGTCGAAATGGATCTGGTGCTCGGCATGCTCTGGCGAATCCGTTCGACCATCCGCCCCGACCTGCGGTTGGTCGTGATGAGCGCTACGATCGACGCCACGCCGATCTCGCGGCTACTCAACAATTGCCCTACGATCCATGCTGAAGGAACGATGCACCCGGTTGTCATTCGGTATCTGCGTCGCCCGGATCGTCGAACGTTGTCGGAGCAGGTCGCATCGGTGCTGAACCAAGCCATCACTGACACCGATGGTGACACATTAGTGTTTCTTCCTGGTGTGGGTGAAATCCACCGCTGCCAAGAAGCCCTCGCGCCTTTCTGCGATCGGCAAGGCTTCGAGCTGATGTTGTTATACGGTGACCTGCCTCCCGAACAACAGGACCGCGTCCTCGCACCTAGTGAACGACGGAAGATTATACTATCAACGAATGTCGCCGAGACATCACTGACGATCGACGGTGTGACAGCGGTGATCGACAGCGGCCTGGCTCGTCAGTTGCAGGTGCATCCTGGGACGGGCCTGCCGCGATTGGAGCTGCTCCCTATCTCCCGTGCATCGGCCGACCAGCGAGCTGGCCGTGCCGGCCGTACGGCCCCCGGCGTCTGTTTTCGGCTATGGGATCAGGCGTCTCACAGGGGACGCCCGGCCGCAGAGACTCCGGAGATCCGCCGTTCCGAGCTATCGAGCACGCTGCTGCAACTAGCTGCGTGCGGCGAACGCGATCCGCTTGATTTCCCTTGGCTCGATCCACCTACAACTGACGCTCTAACAAGTGCCATTCGGGTCCTGCAATGCGTGGGCGCGTTCGAGCACTCGTCATCGCCGCTACAACTCGGAACCTTGTCTGACATGGGAAAGAAGTTGGCAAACTTGCCAACGCATCCACGATTGGCGAGGCTTGTCATCGCTGGTGCCGAATATGGGGTGTTGCGCGAGACCACGTTGGTTTCCGCGTTGCTCAGCGAACGCGATCCCTTTCGCGCCGGCCAGCAAACATCGCGTGGCCCGCGTGACCAACGTGGATTGCGAAGTCGATCGGACGTCGTTGATCGGGTGGCACTATTGCAGATGTTTCATGCCCAAGGCACAACCAACGATGCGGATCTGGTCGTTCATCCTGGCGCGGCCAGAAATGTGTTGCGAGTTGCGGAACAACTGTTTCAACAAAGCGATTTCCCTCGAAGGCCCCGCGCCGACGATGTGTCGTCGGCACTGATGCGTGCGTTGCTCGACGCGTTCCCGGATCGAGTAACAAAGCTACGTTCAAACACACAGGATCGAGGCTTGATGGTCGGCGGACGAGGCGTGCGGCTCGAGCGGGGCTCGCGGGTCCAGGGGGAGCCCCTGTTTCTTTCGATCGATCTGCAGGACGCCGCCGGCGACGCGCGAGTGTCGCTGGCGTCAGCTGTTGATCGCGATTGGTTACCGAGCCAATTCTTGCAGACCGTCGACGAATTATTCTTCAATCCGACGCGAAAGCAAGTGGAAGCGCGGCGATGTACCTACTGGATGGACCTCCCCCTGGAAGAAACACCAATCGCGATTTTGGACCTGCAGCAGGCGGCCAACATTCTCGCTGTGCATGCTCGTCAATCGCTGGACCGCATTCTTCCCAACGACGACTCCGCTGCCTCGCGGTTTCGATCACGCACGCGGTGGCTCGCCGAAGCGTTGCCGGAACTCGAATTACCGGCACTCGGCGACGAAGCTATCACGCAAAACCTCCCGCTGATTTGCCAAGAACTCCGGAGCCTTGACGAGTTGAAACGGGCAGACTGGCTGACCTACTTCCAGCAACTCATCGGTTTTGACCGACTCGCGGAAATCGAACGGCTCGCACCCGAAGCGATCCAGCTCCCCAATGGCAAACGCACCAAGCTGCAGTACGTGCTCGGAAAACCACCAATCTTGAGCATCAGGATTCAAGAGCTATTTGGAGTGCCAGCAACCCCGTGCGTCGCCGGTGGCCGCATCCCTGTGCTTCTCGAACTGTTGGGGCCGAATTTCCGACCACAGCAAGTCACCAACGACTTAGCGAGCTTCTGGAAGAACACGTATCCCGTCGTACGGAAGGAATTGCGCCGCAGGTATCCTAAACATGCATGGCCAGAAGACCCTTTTGCAGGAAAATGAATCACATATTCAATATCCCCAGTCATCATCCAATGTAACGACATTTCGGTACGACTCGCTTGTTGCTTGCCGTCGTCCCGGTATCCTGCGTCGCGGCATTCAAAACGGCTCCCGTTGAGGGCAAGACGCAAAATATCATCTTGATCGTTGCGGACGACCTCGGATACGGC
>JAGQPD010000769.1 GCA_020426865.1 Planctomycetales bacterium | reverse complement strand
GCAGAATCGCGCTCGGTCATTTAGCACTTGTGGAGAAGCTGGCCCGAGGGGTATTTCCAGATGCTGACTTCTTCGACGGAGGACCCAGTATCGCCCCAGTACCGGCAGGCGATGGCGTGGCCACCTGGGCTGAACTGTACGCCTACGCCAAACCCGGTTCCGACGGTATCTCCGACGAGCGGCAAACCGTCGGGGCGTGTCGTCGATAGCTGATGGATGAGGCCGAGAATAGCACCCGCGATTTCAGGTTGACGCCGTGCCGCTTGAGGCTGTTGGGCATCGTCACCAAATTGCTGCAGCATTTGCGCTACCACCCGTTCGTCGGCGGGACTAGGTTTTTGTGGCGAGCGTGACAGTTCGCCATTATCGGCGTTCCACAAGTAGAAACCTTCCGCATCGCTGTCGTGGCCCCACGCAAAAACAAACTTTCCATCATGGGTAAACTGGATGGGGTTTGCAGGTGAAGTTGTTGTCCAGGATGCCGACAACGGGTCGGGAACCAACGGATCGGGAATCAACGGGTCGTGCGCTGGGAAGACTTGAAGGCTTGTCCGGCTGCCCCGTTGCTTGTTGACCGCCACGCGGTGTGCGATGGGATCGACAGCGAAATGGTGAGCGACATGGTGAGTGTTTGCCAATTCGCCTTCGTGCGAAAGTCGCCGGACAATTCGTCCTTGTTGGCAATCCCAGAGGAACATCTCTCCGTCGGTGGAACTCGTCACCAAATATTTCCCGCCACTGATGAATGCGAAGTTGGCCACCGGGGAAACGTGCGCGATGGGAGAAGCGGCCTCGAGCTGCGGAAGGTCATGGACGGCAAACGCCGCCAGCACGGCGAGCAGTCGAGCAACGGTGACGTGCCAAACGGTTGTGTGGTAGGCATTGGGAATCATTTCGGCCACTCCATTCCGGTCGGGACACGGGCGCTAACAACCGACACCGAATTTACCATAGTGACGCGCCCGTCGCGAACGAAGTCGCATCGGGCGACGTTAGGAGCCGGATGTCCGGTGTTGTGCGAATGCTCACTGACGTGAGCGAGCGCAGCATTTTTGCAGGCCGTTGACGGCGTTTTCAGCGTCGGTGCTGATGCGTTCGCGTTGGTCAAGCAGGAATTGCGATTCAGCGGTCCGGTTGGCCACTAGCTTGTCGAGCATGTTCATGAAAGAATCGCTGCCGAGTTCGCGCAAAGTGATAGCATGACTCGGAGAGCCGAAGACATACTTTGACATGCCGATCGATTTTTCGCTATAGGAGAGGAGGATGGTGGGTACGCAGGCGGACAAAGCACTAATGGCACAATGCATGCGGGCGGCAACGACAGCGGTACATTTGGCAAGTTCCCGTTTCGTGCCAACGAAACCCAGGTCGCCTTCGAGCAGGTCGACCCGGCTTTTCGTCTCGGCAGGCAGGTGGTCGCGAATCAATTTCAGGTGATGCAGGTCGTCGTCATGAGGTGCTGACTCAATAACGACATGTGGTACCAGGAGCACACGGCAATTGAATCTCTTGACGATGTTCTCGATGGCTACCGCCGATTGTTGTAGGGCCTGTTCTTTAGTGCCACCGACGTAGCGAACGGAAAGCGGGCTCAAATTCAACGCGATCCGTCTTTCTGTTGGACCTTCGAGTGTGGTAACGACGTCCGGCGCGACGGCGAAGGCGGGATCGGAACAGGAGACGACGTTTTCGCGAATTCCCAGGCTATCGAGATATTCCAGCGTCGATACGTCGCGGACGGTAATCAGGGGAAGGTGTTGCAGATGTGCCTTGAACTTCCTTTCGACCTCGGGTCGTTGAGTAAAGGGACCGATGGATGCTCCCCAGACGATATAGGGTTTTCCAGCGGCCAACACGGCGTCCCCGTATTTGATCAGGTGACCTGGATAGGCATCATTGGAATAGATGGTGTAGATATCGCCGCCGATAAGCATCACGGCATCGACATCGCGGATCGGTCGGAGAGAATCGCGACGTGCGTGAAACGGAATTCCCATCCGTCGAAGAATTGCACTAGCGATCACCGGTGGAGTTGCACGGTTTGTTAGCTCGCGGGTCACGACCTTCACATCGATGTCGGCGATTCGCTTCGCATCGACGGCAGGGCGGGGAGAGGCATAGACTAATTGTGTACCAGGAAATTGTCGTTGGATCAACGCATGTGTACCGCGAACGATGGCTTCACAACCGTAGTTATAAAGGCCGTCGATGCCGATCAGGAGAATACGGCCAGGATCGCTACCCATAACCAACTGCTTTCTTTAAAATGCGGATTGCCTTGCGAACCGCTCGGATTGCGACTCCGCCGATGGTGAGCTTGTCGTGAGCGTACGTCAGCGGTTTCATTTGTCGGATAAAGTACTTCAGATTGTTTTGTCGTACGGCTTCACGAAACGCGATATGACTGCGTTCTCGCATGGCGGTGCGAAGCCGAAAGACCTCGCGCCGCTCGTTCGTCAGGTGGTCCTGCGACGGTTGGATTCTTTTTGGGGGGGTCCATTGTCCTAACAACTGGGCTTCGTAAAGTCGGAACGCGAGACCTTCGTGCCGATGACGCAGGTTGCCACGTTGCGTGTGAGCAACCTGGTCGATGTTCACTTTTTCCAGCTCGATTGCCCCCGACGCTACTCCGTCCTGAAGGATAGCTTCGATTTGGGGGTGGCGTGTGACGACAACGTTGGTACCGCGATAGTCGAGATTGTGTGGTGGCAGCCATGCGTCACCTACGGAAAGGTCTGCGGTTTCGCCCAGGATGTCGTCACAGTAGTCGCAAGCCTTGTACGCAAACAGCATGTAGGCCCAGCTGTTGCCGAAGAGTTCGGAAACGGGTCGGACCCTACCGGCGGATTCGTGATCCTGAGGACTGTTGATTTCGACGCCATAGGAATTGGCCGGGCGTCCGGGGATTTTTTTCCGAAAGTCAATGGACTTTAGCTCCGCGGGCGGGACACCACATTGCCAGGCGGCAAGGTCGGCCCACCGCGAACTTTTCAAATGGCCGCATACCAACGAGATGCAATAGGCGATCTTTTGGTTCAAATCTTCATCGTGTCGGCACAACAATCGTACGGCCTTCACGAAGCATGGCACGCCGACAAACGCAACTCGAATCGAGGGTGTCGCCCGAATCTCGCGAATTACCTCCGACATTTCAATGGGATAATAGCGGGTCTTGGCATTGGTGGTTAACTGATCTTCATTCCATGACAGGCCATACTTATAGAGCACTCGCGATTCCGTCTGATCGGCAGGAAGTGGTCCATGGACATGCGCCACGGCGTCGACTAGTTTTCGCGACAACAGCTGTTGAGCGACCCAGGTCGTCAGACCACCGGAGCTGCCTCGTTCGCGAATTCCACCGAGCTTGGCGTGGCCCGCGTAAGTGCCCAGGTATTTACCTAATCGTTCGTCGGTGTGGCAATTTGGATAGAGCGCCGCGGCGATTTCGGTCTCGTTGGTCGCTTCGCTGGAGAAGGGGCAGACTTGCGCGGCATGTGTATCCCGGCCGGGCTGTGACCGCGCCGCACGGTAGTTGTGGTCCTCCGTGTATTCCATTCTGTAGGTGCCGTTCGGCAGCGACGCACACGCCCCGCAACCGACACAGAAGCCACCGGCCAAGACCGTCAAATCGAGAGATGCGTTGGCGTCGAAGCGAGAATTCTGCGGTGATTCATTGGTCAAAACTCGATCTCCCCCTCTCAGCTCTCTGATCGTCGTTACGATACGCAGAACCGTTATGAAGAATTCCTGGTCGTTTCTGGTCGCTGCCGATGCAGAATCGCGCTGACATTCTTATTTATTAAGCTTCGATATTGGGAGTCAATCCCGATCAAGTAGGCGAGGACGACAAACAGCACGAATGCCGCGATGGCCTCGGTGGCCAAGGCTCCGACGGAAGTCGGGGGCCAGAGATGCTGCAATACCATCGAGGCCACGGTAACGACGAGTCCGATGATCAACGGATAAGTGAGCGTGGCGGCGATCTCACTGAGGCGCACGTTGAAGCGGCGCGCGCATAGCCATGGCAGGACCGTGACGGACGTTAGGGTATTTGGCAAGACAATTCCTAACGCCAAACCTGTTGTGCCAAATGCCCATCCGAGTGCGACGCCTAAAACGACGAACAGGATAACGCGTAGGCCCATCATGTACGTAAGTGGCCAAAGCGTCCGTGTGCCGATCAATAGCGACAGTTGTGCTTGGGTTACCCATGATCCGAGCATTCCCAAGGCGGTGACGATGACCACCCCGCGGGCAAGATCTCCCTTGTTTCCCAACCAATGCGCTAGCAGGGGATCGCAAAATGCGACGAGTACACCTGCGCCGGCGAAGGAGAGCAAGGCACAGAATCGGGTACCTTTGAGGATCATCGCTCGGATCCGAGGTTGATCGTCCGCTTGGGCCAAGGTGGCTGCCATCGGCATCAGCACGGACCCGGAATTTTGGATAAACACTCCGACGGATCGAACGACTTTCGTTCCCACAAAGACCGCCGTTGACGCTCGGGGACCCAGCACAACGGCAGCCAGGCTGGGGCCGCTCTCTTTCAGAATGCCGGTCGCAATGGTCCAGAAGGCGGAATGCCCACCGAATGAGAAGATTTGAGAGAGCGTTTCCCATTTGAGGGTCGAGAGGGTTATACGAATACCAATCTGTGTGCGAACGGCGGCATGGTAGAGTACGAACCGCACGGTCGCCAGGCTGGTGAATCCGAATGCCAGGTTGCGTAAGTTGGGTTCAAGGAATTCAAACGTGGCGATCACAACGACCATTTGGGTCACCAGCGCACAAACCTCGACCGTATTGCAGATGTAGTGGCGCTGCATCCCCATGAGGACGCCTTGGCAAGGCACGTTCAAGAAAAACAGTCCCATCCCCAGCGATGCCCAAGCCATGGCGTTGGAGCTTTCGACGGCAATTTCGTGCGGGAACTTGGGGAAAATATGGGGAAAATTCCAGGAAATCAACAGACCGATGATGGTCGCGACAACGGCGGCGATAGCGTAACAGGCGTAGGCCGAGCTGTAGAACGACGTCAATTCGTCGCGTTGGTTTGGGTCGCTGCGATGAGCGACAAAGTACTGGATCGCGACCGACAAACCTGCGTCGAGCA
>JAGQPD010000768.1 GCA_020426865.1 Planctomycetales bacterium | reverse complement strand
CTGGCTGCAGGCCCACATCTATGTGGCAATATTCTCGGGAGCGATGTTCGGTCTGCATGTCGGCTGGCGAATTCCCGACGGTTACATCGAGACGTCGTTGGCAACCTGCTTCACGCTGACGTTCGCCAGCGGTCTTTACGGTTTGGCAATCTCTCGATCGATTCCTCGACGGCTGGCCAAGCTGCGCGAGGAGTACATTTTCGAACAGATCCCCGCATTACGGCACGACGTACGCCAAACGGCAGACAGGTTGGTGGTTCATTTGGCGACGCAATCGGCATCCCCCATCGTCGTCGACTTCTACGCATCACGGCTGGTGGAGTTCTTTTTCCGGCCGCGGGGTATGTGGTATTATCTGCGACCAACAAATACGTTACGCCGTAAATTACAGGCGGAATTGAAGACCATTCGCCGCTACTGTTCGGAAGCTGAACAGACAGCTTGTCAGTCACTGTCAACGTTGATTGATCGGCGCGACGATATGGATTATCACGAGGCACTTCAGGGCAAACTGAAATTGTGGCTGTTCGTCCACATTGGCTTGACGTACTCATTAATCATTATCGCCACTTATCATATGATATTGGCCCACGCGTTCGATGGAGGGTGGCGGTAATGAGCGATTCTCAAGGCTTTTCCGGCGACTACCAGCGGCCGCAACAAACATGGAAATGCGGTCATAGCGAACACGGCCACGAATGCTTGCTAGGCCCGAGCGGATTAGGGATCTGCCGTGCCGGCGGCGTATGTCGCCCGGCGCGACGCGGCGATCGTTGGGTCTGCCAACGACCGGAGAGCATGGGGGGGCCGTGCGACGAAAGCCCCAATGATGATGGCACGTGTTGCCATCAGACGCCACCGTGTCACCCTATCCGGTCACTTCGCGCCCGCCGCCAAATTTTCATTGGCGGTTGTGTCATGGCGACACTTGGCGCCGTTTTTTTGTCGCTTGGTTCTGCCAACCGCAATCATTTCATCGCGCCCGGACCACTTTCCGCGCCGCATGCACAGATCTTGGCTGCCACCGATGACAGCCGCTGCGACGTGTGCCACGAAGCCGCACGCGACTCGCTGGGACGCTGGTCGCTGGCGATGGTTGCCGACCCGCACCCCGACCTGACTCAATCGGCCCTTTGCCTTGATTGCCACCGTGACGCCCTACACGGCCAAAGTCCGTTGCAAGCACACGGCATGAATTCGGACTCGCTTGACACCGTTACCCAACGACTGAGCGAAAAATACGCGAGTCCACTTCGGCGTGTATCCCATCCCGGAAACTCCGAACGTGAAATCGCTTGCTCGACCTGCCATCAAGAGCACCAGGGCAAAACGCATGACCTGACGATGCTGGCCGACAAGCAATGCCAGACCTGCCATCAACGACAATTCGCCAGCTTATCCGTTGGCCATCCCGAATTCGCGGATTGGCCCTACCGGAAACGGACACGAATCGCTTTCAATCACGGCACGCACGAAGGCAAGCACTTTGTGGATCGCAAGGCAACTTTTGATTGCCGGCAGTGCCATTTGGAATCGGAGCACCAGCAGATCGTCGGGACGAAGAGTTTTTCCCAGACTTGCAGTCAGTGTCATGACGGTCCGGTTCGTCAAAGTCTTGCGGATGGTATCGCCATTCTCAACCTGCCGATGATCGACACCGATGCCATGCATGACGCGCAGCTGGTAATTGGCCAGTGGCCCGATGGCGCCAGTGGCGACTTCGACGGCCGGCTCGCACCATTGATGAGGATCTTACTAAGTGCCGATCCGCAATTCCAACAGGCTTCTCAGACGCTTGGCGAGAATTTCGACCTCTTTGACGTCGATCCCGACGACGAAACACAGCTGCAGGCCGTAGCGCAGGTCGTGTGGGCCATCAAGTGCTTGCTCTACGACCTCGGCGAACAAGGCCATCATGCGCTGCGCCAACGATGGAATGCCGCGTTGAAGAGTGAGCTTGACGAAGTGCAACTATCGGATCTGTCTGCGCATGTTTCCACGGACCTGTTCGTGCAGGCGCAGAAACGGTGGTTCCCCAAGTTGAAGCAGGAAGTAACCGTGTATCGCGAAAGGCTGCCCGGTCTCCATCATACATCGTCATCGGTGACTGGCGACGCGGTGGTCCACTCCACAGTGGCGCGCGAGATAGGGGAGCAAACCCCAAAGGTTGACGACATCCTATTGACGTCTGGACACGAACCGATCCCCGTGATGCGGCGAAATCCGCTGCGCACCCCGCCTCCGGAGAATGTCACCGCCACGCCAACCCCAGAGCCGGCCACGCCGACCGAAGCCGATTCGGCAGATGAAGATCTACTGACCAGCGACAACTTGAACGCTGACGTCGCCGTCGACTCCATCAACCAGGCGGCACCGCCCCGCAATTTGAGTCCGGCCGAGCGCACCTATCTTGGTGGATGGTACCGCAACGACACGATATTCGCGCTCCTCTACCAACCGACCGGACATGGCGACCTGTTTCTCAAGACATGGCTAACGTCGTTATTGTCGTTGGCCGGCGATGATCTGAAGAGCTGGTCCGAACTCTCGGCACCACTGGCCAAAGGGCTCTGCATGTCCTGCCACCGCGTCGGTATCACTCGAACCACTGGTGACCGCCAGATCCTGTGGGATTCAACCGCCGCTCTGCGGTTGCAGCACAAGGACTTCACGCGATTTTCGCACTCACCGCACCTGATTCAACCCGCGTTGCGGGATTGTGCACGGTGCCACGTTCCCAACGCTAGCACAACTAGCGGCGACGTGGCCACAAATCGTTCCGCAGATACAGCCGCCGCAATTGAAATGGCACCGAATTTCACAGCGATCAGTAAAGAAACCTGCGCCTCTTGCCACAAACCGCACGCAGCGAGCGATCGCTGCACTACCTGCCACAACTATCACATTCAAAAATAACGTCCCACGGCTGCCCCCAGCCGTCCCACAACAACTGCGCACAGCGCAAAACCGTCCAACCGGCGGGCCACGGCAACATCAACAGAGTCGCCACACATTGCGCAGTCGTTAAAATCGGCGCAAGGGAAGAGCAAGTTATCGCGGTCTTAGGCCCCTAGCCCCCCAACAGGGCTTGCAAATCGACATATTATTTATCATGATGATCGCTCAACACACGGCCGTATTGTCCCCTAGATGGAAGCTATTATTGCGTCGGCTGGCGCAATTGCCCCTGCCTATGTTTGCAGTAAAGAGGAATGGGCAAATCCTGCATTTGCTAGCGATCACCTTAACCTCCACGTTGATTACCGTCGTTTCGGCAGTGCTGTTCGGCAGCGTACCGCGGATCGAGCGCGCGATGACGGTGGAGCAGAAGGTGGACATTCGCGAAGAGCTCCGATTGCTCGACGTGTCGGTATTTGTCGAGGACAACATGACCGACCTACGGATGATTGACGTATCATCGATTCGCGACCGCGGGCTATTGAACGATGCGGTGAAGTTGATCGCGCAATTGTCCTACGTGGGAGGTATCGATTTAAATGGCTTGCAGGTGATGCCGCAGCATTTGCGGGCGATTGGGCAATGCCGGCCCGTCCGCACGCTCGTGCTTCAAGGCACCCCGACGACCGATGAGGATTTGGTCGCCTTGACGGGGTTGACAGAATTACAGGAATTGGACCTCAGCGAAACTCAGGTAACGTCGCGGGGACTTTCGACGTTGACGGTTCTGGCCGAACTGGAAACGCTTGATCTTTCGGAATGTCAAGTTGGCAGCAACCTGTCTGCCTTGCGTTTGATTCCGCGGCTGAAAGCTTTGTCGTTGAAAAAGACCAACATTTCTGACCGTGAATTGGTGGGCCTTGCCGAGTTGGAACACCTGCAAGTACTTTCGCTCTTTTCCGCTCAGTATAGCGAATCGGCGTTGGATGAATTGCTCCAGAAGCGGCCGGAACTGCACGTCCGCCGCTGATCGGAGCAGGAGTCTATTCAGCAGCGCGTCGACTTGCCTTACCGAACACGGTGGAAAGGCCCAGGCCGGTTCCTTTGCCGGGCATCTTCGTCGTGTAGAATGGCTCAAAGATATGTGCCACAACTTCGTCCGACATGCCAATTCCGGAATCGACGACCTTGACACAAGCAAACCCTTCCGGGTGATTTCGTATGGCTTGTGAACCCTTGTCGATCGACGACGAGCGAGTACGCGTACGCATACCGGGATTCTGAGCATGACTGCGATCCCGTCGCTAGACCGTAACAGAATTGCATCGGGCCTTCGGCGCTGGGACGGCGAGCTCGAGGTCGCG
>JAGQPD010000767.1 GCA_020426865.1 Planctomycetales bacterium | reverse complement strand
CCCGACACATTTTGCGTGCCGTTACGATTGTAGCGAACACCGATTCCGAAAAAAATCGCTCGGGCATTTTCCAATCATTGACCACCCCGGGGGTCCCAAACAGCATGGAACTCAACGGAGGTGCCCGTCGAACATCAACAGAGATTTATCACCTAGGAACAGAGAACAAGGCAGGAACACACTATGGTACGGCAATCGCTGAGAATCATGCTCGCAAAAGGGTTCGTTTTTTCCATGGGACTGGCCGCAGCAGTTCTGGCCAGCTCTGCCCATGCGGGGACCATCAATCTGAATGACGTGTACAACGGATCGGCGCCGTTTGTGGGCACCAATGTCACGTTTACCGACGTCATCGAGGAGAACGGCGCGCCAGCAGACCCGGCGATCAACTTTTATCAATCGCCGATCGTGTTGACCGACACGCTCAACGCCAACCCGGTCAACTTTCGGGCTGAGGCCGTGGGCGGTCCGCAAACGGTCAATACGGCCAGCCGACTCGAGATGCTCGTCACGTCGAACAACCCCAATATCTTCATCGATCAAATCGTCGTCAATGAAGCGGGTGACTACGATATCCTAGGGAATGGCTGGGTCGAGGCCAAGCTGTCGTATACATGGGAAGTACTTGAGGCTGGCGGTGTGCCACTTGGTTCCCCAGTTTCAGGAAACGGCAGTATTCTTTTTGGGGCGAATTCTCCCCCTGCCTCCAGCGGTATCTGGGCGAACATGATCGTGGCCGATATCGGTTCGAGCGTCGGCAATGCCACCAAGGTAGCGTTTTCCTTTACCAACACGCTCAAGGCCCATGCCGACGATGTTATCAGTCTCGGATTCGTCGCCAAGAAGCAGCTTGACGGCGTCCAAGTGATTACGACCGTCCCCGAACCAGCGACGGCGTCATTGCTGCTGCTCGGACTGATCCCCCTCGCTCGACGTGTCCGTCGTCGAGACTAAGATCGCTCGTGCACCACGTCGACGTTATCCACCGATAAGAACATTTTTACAGCCGGGTGGCATCACCTTGCCAGCCGGCATCGGTATTGGTGCCACACAGCTTGCGTGTTGTGTCATGTCCCCGACACGTGCGGCAGACATCCCTCCAATTTTGACGGTCTGCGATCCTAACTGGATCAATCCAGGACCACCGGGAGCACAACCGGCCAACATGCAAGGGGCGGTTTGGTCGGTAACTCGAGCAGCCGGCTTTCCGCCGATCATAACATTCGCCTGCCCCTTGGTGATGGCCAAGGGCATCGGCGGATGAGGGGTAGGAGTGGGCGAGGGTGCCGGAGGATGGATCGGCGCATGGCAATGGGGACCATTCTGCTGCACCATATCTCCGACGCGTGCGGCTGGTTTCGACATCTTGTGACCTTACAACGGGTTCGGAATCTTCGACACGTCAAGTATATGTCGTCGATCGTGCATCGGAGGAAGGGCTCACATTCCCGATCACACGAATTCGAACCGTTTTTTGGGCATCGCCCATATCCGGTGCTTTCGCGATTTCAGGATGATCCGGTAATTCCGATATTGCATTTGACTGCGATCATGCAGCCTTACGTTCCACACCGGACCTTCCGCGGCGTCGAGCAAACGCAATTTCGTCCCCCAGGGGTCGTCGTTCGACCCTAGCCATCGCTGCAATACAGCTTCGCTCGACCCCCGGTCAACCGCTCGCTGCGAATGCCCGCCCAACCACTGTTCGACCGGCGTGGCGGACGGGGCCCAATCGAATGGACAACTCAACAGCACATTTCCTTCGCCTTGAACGACCCGGCCAAGTGATCGAAGGAAATCAACGGGTGACAAAACACAGTCAAGGACGTTCAGTCCCACAATACCGGCAAACGTGTCGTCACGGAATGGCAACGCCAAGGCATCGCAGGCCCAGAAATCAACCCGTTCGGCGTGCGGAAAATCTACCGCGAATGATCGCCGGTCATAGACAAGGCCCACCCTGCGCACCGGGTAGGCAACCTCGCCCCTCTGCAACACCGCGGCCGCAGTCCGCAGCATGGAGAAGTTCAAGTCGATCCCCACGACGGGCTGCCTTTTCATCGCGGCCAACTCAAATGTCGTTCGGCCTACCGAACACCCGACGTCCAACAGCGGACCGTCCGGCGGCGGATCAACTGGCAGCGTTTCGTCCGTCAGCGTGTCGGCGGCATTGACAAGATCACGGAGAGCTGTTGCAACGCCCGAGTTCTGTTCGCGCGTATCATTTGCCGTTCGCGCGGTATCCAATTCGCCGTAGTGGTCTTCGGCGTAGGAACTGAGATGTTGGCGGAGCACATCGAACATTGAGCCAGGCCCGCAGCAGTCACCGAGTACGCTGTCAGTAACCTCGGAAAAGTCCCGCCGTCCGACAATCGACATGATATTGTCGCTGATATATGCGCGGATGTTGGGCACCAGGATCGGGATCCCGTCGATAATCGGGTATTCGCGTTGGCACGCAGAATTGGAACAGACAAGTAGCCCTTCCAAGATGTGCTGTTCGGATTCGACCATCACTGCGTCCAAACGCAGTGGCCACTCTCCTTGGTCGGCTCCGCGGCAGACCGGACATACCGGCTGCAGTAATTCAAAGGTATCTCGGCGCATCCTATTCCCTTTCACCTTCCAGTTTCGTCGTTCCGGGCCAAATCACTGCCATCCCATCTCGACTGCTCGTCAATACATCCAAGCCGTTGGGCGCGAATTGTACGGAGGTCAAGTCTTCTGAATGTCCCTTTAGCGTCAGTACTTCCTTCCCAGTTGCCGGATCCCATAGTCGCGCGGTAGCGTCACGGCTGCCGGTGAGTACGCGTTGGGCGTTGTCCGAAATCCCGATGCAGGAAACGGCTCCGATGTGTCCCCTGAGATACTGTTTGACCGCACCAGTGGACACGTCCCAAATCTTCGCCGTTCCGTCTTCTGCGCCAGTCACGACGGCCAACCCCGTCGACTGCGGCAAAAACTCCGCACAGAGCACCGCTAGACGATGGGACGTGGCGTGACTGGGATCGTCATTCCCCGCCTCGGCCGGATCGCGGAGAATCGACATGAGCTGACCGGAATCGGCGGCCCAAATCCGGCACGTTCGATCCCGAGACGCGGTAAGGATGTACTGGCCGTCAGGCGAAAACCGCGCCGATGCAATCGGACCGCGATGTCCCACCAGCGACTGAGGCAACAGCTTGTGTTGCTCCATGTCCCAGCAGCGCACGACTCCATCGTGACCAGCACTAATCAGCGTCCGTCCATCGGGGGAAATATCGATCGCCAGAATCTCACCTTGGTGTCCGCCCAACAGCTTCGCGATCGCTTTGCCCGAATTCACATCCCACAACTTCATCGACCCGTCCCAACTTGCCGTCACAACGATATCGTCAGTTGGCGTGAATTCGGCCGACGCCACGGTACCGTGCGGGCTAAAGCTTAGCAGCTCGGCAGACGACTTCATGTCCCACACACGCACATCGTTCCCGCCAACGGAAGCCACTCGCAGGCCATCGCGGGAAAA
This sequence comes from Planctomycetales bacterium, assembly GCA_020426865.1. Lineage (GTDB taxonomy): Bacteria > Planctomycetota > Planctomycetia > Pirellulales > Pirellulaceae > JAGQPD01. The sequence goes on along the minus strand of JAGQPD010000767.1, from coordinate 5,815 downwards.
ACGAGCTGACCAGACCAGTCCGCCTCGCTGGTTCATGTCGACGAATGGCGCGTTTGTGGTAGTATCGAGCGTCTGCTCGCTAAGTGTCGCCAAATCCCACAGACGACAAACGCGATCTTCGGCATAGGTTGTAATGGCGTATCGCCCATCGGCAGATACATCGACCCGATTTGTCTTGGGATGCGTAAGTGCCGTAACCGGTTGGCCCAACGCCGTTGCAATTTTTGTTAGTTCATCGTCCGACAATGGTCTGGATAGATCCAGACACCCCTGGAGCCGGACTGTTTCCATGCCAGCTTGTGCGGCTAGGTCGTCGACCGCGATGGCCTTGGTGCGGATGAGCCGTTGAAGATTGGCGGTGATCGTTTCTGGATGTGCGGCGACGTCCAAGGTGCCAAGTTGCTTCGAGGTCGCCAGGTCCCACACGCGAACAACACTATCACCACAGGTCGTCACGCCGATCTTCCCCTCGATGTCGACACTCAGACCCGATACCCAATCAGGATGAGCGATGACGCCGCCCGGCAACTCGCCTCCGTCCACGACGCTCCACTGTGCCACCGTATTATCACCGCTGGCGGTAATGAGCCGCTGGCCATCGGCTGCGAAATGCGCTGCCGTTACCAGACCATTGTGCAATCGCTTTTGCCACCGTGGTTCGCATTCTGGTATGCTCCACAGAATACAGTGTCCCGTTGCGTCCGCGGTGAACAGGTGCGAATCGCTGTTGTCAAAGGCAATTGCCGTGACGTTGGCATTGTGCCCGCTCAAGGCGCGAACCAACTGTGGTTGGTCTAAATCGAAGAGTCTCACCTGTTCACGGTCACTGGTGGCTGCCAGAGCCGTGCGATTGCCCACCGCAACGACGCCGTTGTGGCCAACGTTTTCGATACGCGTGAGTTCTGTCCCCGTCGCCAAGTCCCAGACAATAAGCAGATTGTCCGCCCCGCCTGTAACAAGCCGGCGATGATCTGACAAGAATGCCACATTCGACGCAAGGTACTCGTGCCCCTCGACAAATATTTGCAGAGAGTCCCCAGTCACTGCATCCCAAAGTATCGCGCTTCGGTCGCGACTTGCTGTCACGACACGTTGGCCATTGTGAGAGTACGTCGCCGACATTACGGCATTGTCGTGTCCTTGAAACGTATGAGTGCGGAGTAGCCGGACTTCATGGTAGTCACCAACATTCCATTCTCGCACCGTCTTGTCATGGCTTGCCGAAATTACCTGGCGGCCATCCGCCGAGAAGCAGCAGTCGCGAACCTCTCGTTCGTGCCCGCGGAGCACTTTGTACAGCTCACCTGTTTCGGCATCCCAGACGCGGACCGAATTGTCGAAACTGGCACTGGCAATCCGAGTCGCATCGGGGGAAAAACGCACACATCTTACGGCTGACTGATGACCGATAAGTGCATGATAGTCTTGTGCGGCAACGGCGGCTCCGGCGACGCGGTCGGGGATGTTGATCGGTTCGATCGTTCGCCAATCCCACGTCAAGATTCGGCGATCGTTGCCGCCAGACGCTACGTGAAAGCCGTCGGACGCAATATCCACAGAGTAGACTGGCCCCGGATGCCCCAGGAATTCCGTTGTTTTCGTGGCGGCCGGCGCGTCTCCGCCAGAGAATTGCCACACAACGACCTTGCCGTCTTGGCCCGCGGTTAACACAACCGAAGCATCGCGAGAAAACGTCACGTCCCATACCCACCAGTTGTGTCCGCGCAATATGCACCCGAGACTGATTTCATGCCCGTTGTCCACCCTCCAGATCTTACCAGTATTGTCATACGAACCACTTGCCAACCATTTACCGTTGGCGGAAAGCTCCAGACATAGGATCGAATCGTCGTGGCACTTGCTCTCAGAAAGGAGGAGGCCGCTATCTGCGGAAAACGTGCGAATGACGCCGTCGCTGGCCCCGGTGAAGACAAACTGGCCGTCCGCGGAAAAACAAATGGCATGCACATATTGACCGGCGTGCTCGAGCCGCAGGGGTGGCGTGTTATTGTCACGCGACCAGATGATGGCTTCACCGTTTCGCGCTGCGGCGGCAATGCGATTTCCACTGGAATTGACGGCCACCGCATCGATCCGCCCGTCGGCGTCCCAGCGTTTTCCGGGGTCCTGGCAAAGGTAGCTCAAGCGCGCCCATTCCCACTGTCGAAACGGTGAATTCGCGAGGCTGGCCAGCAAGTCGCGCGCTTCGCCAAAGGCGTTTTCGTCGACCTTAGCGGCAATCAACTGAATCTGAGCTAGATATGTTTCGTATTCTTTTGCAGATTTGGCTCGCAGAGCGTCCGCCTGAGCTTCCCGTGCCGCTTGTTCCTTGCGGACGGCGTTTTGTCTTTCCGCTTCCGCTTTGGTTCGGCTTTCCGCTTCCTTCGCCAAGGCCTCTTCGGCCTGCTGTGACTTGAGTTCCGCGACGACAGCGGCCTGTTGGGCGAGATTGCGATCTTTGTGCATGGATCGAAACGCCACCAGGATGACCACGGCCACAACCCCCACCATCGCGAACATCATTCTCTTGAACAGCTTCACGCGCTGCAAACGTGAATCGCGTTCGTTTCTGGCCACCTGAATTCGCTTGGCCAGCTTCGAGTGGGAAGGAATATCGTGATTCAACAACGATGCGGCCAAGTCGAAGTCAGACTTATTCAGAGCGTGTTCGGCATAGGCCAGAGCGGTGTGCGCATAGCCTTCGATGGCCTTGACGTTGCCTTCCCACAATTTGTGGGCTTCCTTGAATCCGTAGAGCGCCGACGCGTAGTCTTGATAGTCCCCGGACACCGCCGCCGTCTCGAGTTCACTCTGGGCGTTCTCCGCAAGACGAATACTTTCGGCGTGTCCCTGATAGTCGCGAATGGCCGACTGCAATTCCTTGACCGATCCGTATCGGTCTTCCGGGTCGGTGGCCATGGCGCGAAGCGCGATTTCTAGAAGCTCGCCGTCTTCGTCGGTGGGTTGGATATCGTTTCTGGCAGCCGCATACAGGCAGTCCATCGTGTCCTTGCCATTGTGCGGCGTTTTGCCCGTGATAATCTCGAAGAGAATGCCGCCTAACAGGTAAACATCACTTAGCTGACCGATCTTTTCCACCGGCCCGGTCGCCATTTCCGGGGCCATATAGGCGGGTGTCCCCCCCATGCTGGTCGATTGCGTAATCGAATCAGGACGGCGGAATGTGGCCGTGGTCATGGCCAATCCCCAGTCCATCACGAGTACTTCGCCGAAGTCCCCGAGCATCGTATTTTCCGGTTTCAAATCGCGATGGACGACTCCTCGCGTATGAGCGAAGGCAACGGCATCGCAGACTTTCAACAACACCTCGACGTTTTCATGTAACGAGAACTTGCCGATGCAATCGCTCCAAGGCGTCCCTTGCACCCACTTCATGGAATAGAACAAGCTGCCGGCCTCGTTCGATCCCAAATCGTGAATCGGCACGATATTCGGATGGTCCAACTCTGCCGTCACCACCGCCTCAGACAAAAACTTGTCTCTCTGATCCAGGCTGGAAGCGATCTCATCGTGCAGCATCTTGATGGCGACCACGCGATCCATTGAGGCCTGTCGCGCCGTATACACCACCCCCATACCGCCGGCACCAATCTTGTCCATCAAGTCGTAATCGGCTTCGCGATTGGACGGTTCGGTTGTTGACCTGACCGCCCGCGAACTGATCACCAACGTCGACTTGCGTGGCCCCCTTTCTGTGCCGCCGGACTTGAGCGACATCGATGGCCGACTGGCCGTCGATATGGTGGCCTGCCAAAGAGTCTTTAGCCGCCGCTCTTGCTCAGAGTCAAAGGCATTTCCGCGTGGTTGGGCCGCGCGAAGCGAAGTCATCGGTTGCGCCGAATCGCTGAGGCCGCCGTGCCAGATCGTCTTCATCTGACGCTGCTGTTCGTCCGACAGCTCCATCGGTTGCGGACGCGATATGCTTGCCATCACATTCTGCAATCGATCCAATGCTGAGCTGCCAGGCACTGGCTGCGACTCCGCACCGAGATCGTTCTGGCGATCCAGGTCGGTCGATTCGACGAAGCTGATGTTGTCTCCCCGAGTCGCGGTTGCGCCACGGTGCGCCGGCGATGTCGATGCTTCGTAGCCATATCCCGAGGACTGGCTCGCGTGCGAGGACGCCATGGCAACCGCCTCAACGCTGTCGCTTTGCGCCAGCGCGACGGCATCCTCGGAATCATCCTGCCACATCACTTGACTTCCGCACGACGAGCATCGTCCGGAATCATTGGCATCGTCCGTCAAGTCGGCCTGACAAAAGGGACATGTTAACATAGCGTCACTCTTCTCTTTGCGTGTCGTTATCGTATCCTGCGACCGCTCCCCCGTGCTAAGAGGTTCATGCGCCGCGAGCTATTCGTGCGCGACGGGCAACTCGTGAGAGTAACCCACCGCCGTCATTTCCTTCATCCTCGTGTTCATTCTGCTGCCGATAGTAACGACTCAGGTAGTAGAGTGCCGCCACCGACGCGCCGCCGGCCAAGGGCCATAGCATCGTTCCAGCGTCAATATCCTGTGCGATGCGAGCGTCGTTTTCACCGTCGGATGCTCCCCAACGTGCTCGTACTTGCACGCCATCCGGCACACCATCAACCGCTCCGACAGCTGTCACATCGACCGCATGTGTGTCGTCGATCACCGAGCTTGGATCTCGCCCTGCTCCCAGCCTTTCCCACATCATGCGGTCCACCTCGGCATCGTCCGCGTCTGCCGTAATCTGCAACGGTGGCCGATCGGGCTGCTCGTCCGACGCGTCGTTGGGGGAAGTCTGACGACCTTCACGCACTGCGACATCGTAGATCAGCAATTCACTACCATCTTCATTGATCAAGTAAACGCGGTATCGGTTGTCAGGCAGTCGCTGGAACAACAGTGGTAAGTCGGTGGCGTCTTGATCTGGTATCGGGATGTCGTCACCTTCTTCACCCGTCGGCGAAACAACGCGTAACACCAGCTGTTTCTCCGGCGCCGACACAGCGCCGCCACCTGATGACGGGATCACGGCACCTCCTTGAATCACGTTGGGCAGTGTTACTTCCCGTGGTGGCGGTGCAACCACCTGCGTGGCGCTCGTGATATCCGGCCGTTCGGGACTCCGCAACGGAATGGGCGCCCCAAAGCCGTTGACCGGCGGCTGAAGGTCGATCGTCTGCGTCGTCGATACCACAGCATTTTGTGAGTTCGACAGTTGAATTCCGTTGGCAACCCCCACACCTCGGAAATCGTACGTAATCGTTACAGTCACCGGAATCGCCGCGGACGAATCCGCTTGATTCGGATTCGTCAAATACTGATGCACGAAATTGTGGGACGTCGTGCCGCCGTCAAATGGAGGGCCCGTGTTGTTGCCCGATGATCCGGAATTGTTCAGCGGCGGATAGACCTCGATGCCATCCCCCCAGTCGATTGCAATTTCGAAGTTGCTGCCGAAAAGGTCAAGAATCGATATTTCCAGCTGGGCAAATCCATCGGAATCGACCGTAACGCCGCCAAAATCAGTCGCTTCAACGACCAACGGCGTCGGGAACTGGCCAATCCCACCAGTCGGCGTGGCAATGCTCCCGCCATTGTCAACCACAATATCACCCGCGGAATCAATCCTGACGACCGCGCCACCGTGCGAAACGGCCACCGCACCAAATACGCCCACGTCGCCAACCGTAGAGGTCAACTGTATGTCGCCATCTCCCGCGTGTGTCACTGCCTGCTTTACCAGAAGTGCGTCGGCTGTTATTGCGACGTCACTAGTTCACCCCAATCCCGAGACCCCTTCTCCCCTCGGAAGGCCAAA